>CALYPO010000066.1 GCA_945276085.1 uncultured Gilliamella sp. | reverse complement strand
GTTGATTTAGAATTTGCTATCAAAAATGATCTTTATATTATTAATGTTGATAGCTTATATGAACTTGATATTATTGATGAAATTTCACAGCGTTTGAAAAAAGTAGCAAACGTGTGTGTCCGTGTTGAACCAAATGTACCTTCTGCAACTCATGCAGAGTTAGTCACTGCTTATCATGCTAAATCAGGTATCGACCTTGAACAAGCTGAAGAAACTTGTCGTCGTATTCTTGAAATGCCTTATGTTCATTTACGTGGTTTACATATGCACGTAGGGGATCAAGTACCAGAAGCAGAACCTTTTGCTAAAGCGACCAAAGTATTAGTTGATGAATCACGCCGTTTAGAAGAAGTGCTTGGCATTAAATTTGATTTAATCAACGTTGGTGGTGGTATTCCTGTTCCATATAAATATGATGAAGAAAATGGTAACCCATTAGAAGACAACATGTACGCAGGTATTACAGCACAAGATTTTGCTGATGCGGTAATTAAAGAAGTACACAAATGGCGTAAAGATGTTGAAATTTGTATTGAACCAGGACGTAAAGTAACAAGTTCAGCTGCTGTATTGTTAACCGAAGTAGCTTGTGAAAAACGTAAGACTAATTACGATTTAGACGGTAACATCGAAGAGCATGTTGAATGGAAATTTGTTGATGCAGGTTATAGTGTTCTTTCTGATAGTCAACATTTTGATTGGTTCTTCTATGTTTTCAATGCTTCAAGAATCAACGAAGCACATGATGAATACATCAAATTAGCAGGACCATTATGTGATGGCGGCGACTATTATCATGTAGGGGTTAAAGGTGAAGAATTTTTAATGCCAAAAGATACTCAAATTGGTGATATTGTCGCTTTCCTTGATGCGGGTGCTTATACCATCGAAAGCCAAACTGTTTATAACAATCGCCCACGTACTGCTGTTGTTATGATTGATAAAGAAGGCAAAGATCGATTGATTCGCCGTGAGGACACTTACGAAGATATGGTTGGATACGACGTGTATTAATCATGAGTTATCTGGGGCATATAGTGCTCCAGATATTATAATGTGAGGTTATTTTATGAGTGATTCTAAAGGTTCAAGTTTACTTGGTATTAAAGACATTGTATTTATGAATGTTATTGCAATACTAAGTTTACGTCAAATTCCTAATGTGGCGCCTTATGGGGCATCAGCAATGGTGCTTTGGTTACTTGCTGCATTTTGTTTGTTTTTCCCATTAGCGATGGTCTGTGGTGAACTTTCCACAGGTTGGCCGAAAGATGGTGGGATCTTTGTGTGGGTAAAAGAAGCGTTTGGTAAACGCATTGGTTGGATTGTTGTTGTTTGCTTCTTATTTTCTTGTGTGCTGTTTTTCCCACTCATGTTGCAATTTGGTTTTACCGCAATTGGCTATATGTTTAGTGCCGATTTGGCGCAAAATCAGGTGTTTATTGGTGTAGGATCGATGGTGGTATTCTGGATTTTGACACTGATGAATATTCGCGGTATGCAGTGGACCAAAATTATCAATAGTGTGAGTGCATGGCTTGGGGTATTTATTCCTGCTGCAATTATTGTGTTATTAGCCATTGTTTGGTTATTAACTGGTCACCCGATGGCAACTGATTATAGTCATGTTAGTGATTGGATCCCAGATTTAAGCAGTTGGGACACCATCGTGTTTTTATCTAGTATGATGTTTGCTTTTGCTGGTCTTGAAGTGGCACCTATGATTGCTGGACGTACTCGTGATCCACAACGAGACTTCCCTAAAGCGATGGCGGTATCGGCAATTGTAATTGTTGGTATTTACATGATTGGTACTTGGGCAATTAATACTTTATTACCTGCTGCTGATACTGATATTGTTGCTGGCGTAATGCAAGCGATGGAAGCAGCGGCTAAAGAGTTACATATGCCTTGGTTATTACCGGTTATGGCAATTTGTTTATTCTTTGGTGCATTAGGTCAAATTAACTCATGGTTAGTTGGTCCTATTTATATGTTACAAGAAGCATCTAAAGAAGATAATTTGCTTGGTGAACGTATTGGTCGTTTACATCCTGTATATCAAACACCAGCATTTGCTTTAGTTATCCAAGCAATAATTGTAACGGTACTTTGTTTCTCAACGTTTGTATCACCAAGTATTGCGGCAGCTTATTGGATGTTAACCGCATTAACAACAATTTGTTACTTTATTCCTTACTTAGTGATGTTTATTGCTTACTATCGTTTACGTATTACTCAACCAGATGTACCACGTAGCTTTAAGATACCAGGTAAAGTATTACCAATTGTTTTACCCGGTTTAGGATTCTTATCTACGCTATTTGCGGTGATCTTAGTCTTTATTCCACCTGCACAAATTGATATGGGTGGTTATGTTGAGTATATTGCGAAAATTGTTGGTGGTGCAGTGCTTGCAATTGTCCTAGCTGAATGGATATATTACCGAGCACAAAAACGTAATCGTTTGCAACAACAATAATATAGAGGAGTAAGAGTATGTACAAACCTATATTGGAAATTGATTTGCGCAAATTAAGGAATAATGCGCGAGTCGAAAAAGAGATACTTGCTAAGCACGGCATTGAAGTGATGGCGGTCAATAAAGTCTTTGACGGTTGCGTTGAAACCGCCAAGGCGGTGCTTGATGGTGGTATTGATGTAATTGCCGAGTCAAGAACTTACAATCTAAAAAAACTTAAAGACGCGTTAAATTGCAAAACGTGTTTATTACGTAGTCCTTGTTTGAGTGAAATTAGTGATGTTGTTAAATATGCTGACATTAGCTTAAACAGTGAAAAACAAGTTATCCAAGCACTTTCTGATGAAGCGGTTAAACAGCAGAAAATTCATCAGGTTTTATTAATGGTGGATATGGGTGATTTACGTGAAGGTATTTGGTTTGAACATGTTGATGATATCATCGATACTGTCAAGCTTATCTTATCGTTACCGGGTGTTGAACTTTATGGTCTTGGAACAAACTTCAATTGCTATGGTACGGTTTTACCGACTGTAAAAAATGGAGTAGACTTTTTACAAATTGCGCGTAAAGTAGAGCAAGCTTGTAACATTAAGATCAAATATTTATCAGCGGGTAACTGTACGAGTTATCATTTACTTGATAAAGGTGTTTGGCCTGAAGGCTTAAATCACATCAGAATTGGTGGTTTACATGAGTTTGGTATTGAGTATGTGGATATGAAGTATTTAGATGAATTCCATCACTCAAATAAACCTGTCGATAAAGCATGCAGTAATTTGTATAAATTGTATGCGCAAATTATTGAACTCAATAGTAAACCAACTGTTCCTGTTGGTGAGTTAGGTGTAGATGCGTTTTTAAATAGTAAAACTTTTGTTGATCATGGTACGCGTAAACGCGCACTTCTCGCTTTTGGACGTCAAGATGTACCGTCTGAAAACTGTGTACCGATTAATGATAGTATTACTGTTTTAGGACAGACCAGTGATCATACTATTGTCGATATTGAAGATGTTACTGAAACATTGCGTGTTGGCGATACCATTGGTTTTGAACTTGATTACACAGCCTTACTTATGGCTTGCCAAACAAATGGTGTAGAAAAACGTTTTATTTATTAATTCGTGTTAGCTGCTGGTTACGCCAGCAGCTGTTATTAATTATTAGGCGGTTTACATGGCAACATCAGAATCACAAGAAAGTCCTTATCCCAGTAGCTTAAAGAAAAATCTAAAAAATCGTCACTTATTGATGATTTCGTTAGGGGGATCAATCGGTACGGGATTATTTATTGGTATTGCAGCACCGCTTAGTACAGTAGGCCCATTAGGTACTATTATTGCTTATTTAATGGCTGGCAGTATTATGCTTGCAACTATGTTATGCTTAGGTGAACTTTCTTGTGCTTTTCCCCACGCTGGTTCTTTTCAACATTATGCATTAATGTTTATTCCGAACCCAATTTGGAGTTATACCATTGGTTGGTTATATTGGTTAAGTTGGGTGCTGTCGATGGCAGCTGATTTAACTGCTGCTGCTATGATAGCCCATCAAGTTTTTCCTGCAATTCCTATTTATCTTTTTAGTCTTTTAATCCTTACAGTTATTACTTGTGTGCATTTAACTTCTGTTCGTGCATTTGGTGAAAGTGAATATTGGTTTTCAACCATTAAAGTCTTGGCGATTATTGCGTTTATTTGTATTGGCATTTATTTGTTATGTCAAGAATATAACCAAACCCACGTGTTACCAACACTTAAGACAGAACATGGCTGGTTTCCAAATGGTTTTTTATCGATTTTTGTTTGTATGACCATTGTAACTTATTCGTTTCAAGGTGTTGAGTTAATTGGTAATGCTGCTGGTGAAGCGCAATCACCACAAGCAGTATTACCCAAAATTATTACTGGCGTTGCTTTTCGAATCATTTTGTTTTACGTGTTAGCGATTGCGGTATTAGCACTGGTTTATCCTTATGGCACAGAACATACCGAGATCAGTCCTTTTATATGGGTATTTAATAAGGCAGGTATTAGCTTTGCTTCTTATGGGATGCTGTTTGTTATTTTTTGTGCTGCCATTTCAGCTGCTAATTCAGCAATTTATGCTAGCTCAAGAATGTTATGGTCTATGGCTCAAGATAACTTAGCCCCTAAATATTTTTCAGATGTCAATAAACGAGGTGTACCAACAAAAGGGATTTTATTTATTGCACTGATTGCATTAGTATCCTTATTTTCTAAATATATTGCGGCTGAAAAACTTTATATCTATTTAGTTGCAGGTACCGGACAGGTCGGTTGTTTTGCTTGGATTGTTATAGCTTGGTGCCAGTATCGTTTTCGTAAAGGCGTCAATACTGGTCAGTACCCTAAAGAGATGATTAAATTCAGATCGCCTTTATTTCCTTGGTTAGCCATTATATCAATTATTGCAAATACAGTGATTATTATGGGGGTTTGGTTTGATGAGTCAGGTTACTTCATTCTATTATCTGAGCTAGTGTTAATTGCTATTATTCTTATTTCTTACTTTTTCTATAAAAAACGTAATCCCGACAAAAGCCATTAATCGGCACTTTGTATGTAATCGAGTCAATAAACATATTGTCTTGATTACATAGGATTGATTATTAGTAGCAAACTGTATTATTGTTGAAATCAAATATAATCATGTTTTGTTAATTATATCTCAATTTGTTTGTACTATTTTAGAAAAGCAGCTACACCAGTAAAAACAACTTGTGCCGCAATAGCGGATATAAGTAATCCAGTCAATTTTGATAAAATTGATATACCGGTATTTTTTAGCACTTTAGCGATTGTTTTAGCGCATAGCAACATAGCATAGATACCTGAAGATGCAATGAATAATGATATTGCACCAATCAAATTTTGTACAACACCCAACGAACTCGAACCTAACACAATGATGGTACCAATGGATGCCGGCCCCATACATAAAGGAATTGCTAAGGGCACAACACTAATATCTTCATCGCTACTTATTTTATTCTTTTCTGGTGAGTCATTCATCAACGAAACCGCTGTAATAAAGAGTAAAGCGCCCGAGCCAATTCTAAATGCATCAAGAGTAAAACCAAAAACACTAAACATAGTATTACCAAAAAAGAATAACACAATACCAATAATAAAAACGGCACACGATGTTTTAAGTGCTGTTTTGCGGCGTAGTTGTTCATCATATTGTTTTGTGCCACTTAAAAATGCGCTCAAAACTGCTGGTGGTGTCATTAATGCGAACAATTTTATAGTTGTTGCAAGAATTTCGAAAAGATAGTCACCCATAGCATAACCTTCAAAAGAATAATAAAATTTGCTTTAACTTTGTCAACGCTAGATAGTTGGCAGGAAACAGTATGTTTTAAATATAAAAACGGTCACCGTAAAGGTGACCATCATTAGACAGATATATTTTATATTGTTTTTTTAAATCATTAACCAATAAAGAATTAGTTAAGGCGCTCTTTAATACGAGCCGCTTTACCACGAAGTTCGCGTAAGTAGTAAAGTTTAGCTTGACGTACTTGACCACGACGTTTCACAGTAATTGAATCAACAATTGGTGAGTGAGTTTGGAATACTCGTTCAACACCTTCGCCATTCGAAATTTTACGTACTGTAAATGCAGAATGTAAACCACGATTGCGAATTGCAATAACCACACCTTCATATGCTTGAAGACGTTTTTTGTTACCTTCAACAACCCATACTTTTACTTCAACCGTATCACCCGGGCGAAAAGACGGGATGTCTTTTTTCATTTGTTCTTGTTCTAATTGCTGAATAATTGCATTTTTCATAATGTTATCTCTTACTAGTTATACTGAAATTTTAGTTGCTTTGTTTATCACGGTATTCTTGTTGAAATTCAGTGAGTAAACATTGCTCTTCATCAGTCAGAGCTAGATTTTCAAGAAGATCGTCTCTTCTCAACCAAGTTCGTCCTAGTGATTGTTTCAATCGCCAGCGACGAATCGCTTCATGGTGACCAGACATTAACACATCGGGCACCGCCATTCCATCTAACACCTCTGGTCTGGTATAGTGTGGACAATCAAGTAAACCGTTAGCAAAAGAGTCTTCTTCTGCTGATGATTCATGATTCAACACGCCAGGAATAAATCTTGCTAGAGCATCAATCATGGTCATTGCCGGTAATTCACCGCCACTTAACACGTAATCCCCAATTGACCATTCTTCATCAATTTCGGTTTGGATAACGCGTTCATCTATACCTTCGTATCGACCACAAATCAAAATCAATTTTTGATATTGTGACAACTCGCAAACACCTTGTTGGTTTAATTTGCGCCCTTGCGGGGAAAGATAGATTACTTTTGTATCGTTACCTGCTACTGCTTTCGCTGCATGAATGGCATCTCTAAGTGGTTGTACCATCATTAACATGCCGGGACCGCCACCATAAGGTCTGTCATCGACAGTCTTATGCTTATCATGCGCAAAATCGCGCGGGTTCCAATATTCTACTGTTAACAGTCCGTTTTTAACTGCTCGACCAGTAACACCATAACTAGTAATAGCTTGAAACATTTCGGGAAAAAGGCTTATTACGCCAATCCACATATTCTTACCTTACCAATTAAAAAGCAGGATCCCAATCGACCACAATCATTTTTGTTGTTAAATCAACTTGTTTAATAAATTGTTCTTCAACAAAAGGAATTAAACGTTCTGTTGCTCCAAATGCATCTTTTAGATTTGCTTTAACAACCAACACATCATTAGAACCGGTTTCCATTAAATCAGTAACCTGACCTAAGTCGTAGCCATTAATTGTTTTTACTCGGCAACCAATCAGATCTTTCCAATAAAAATCACCATTATTAAGTTCTGGTAATTTTTCTGCATCGACAAATACTTCGGCATTAGTTAATGCATTGGCTTGATCACGATCGTCAACACCTTTGAGTTTCACAATCATGTCTTGATTATGGGGTTTAAAGCTTTCTACGATTACTTCTTGCCATTGCCCAGCACGCTGAATATACCAAGGTGTGTAATCAAAAATACTATCTGGAAATTCTGTAAACGAAAAAATCCTGAGCCATCCACGAATGCCGTAGCTTGAACCAAGTTTACCCACAACAATTAGATTCTCAGTATTCATCATTACAATTACTATTAGTTACTAATATTAAGCAGCTTTTTGTGCTTGTTTGATCAATGTATTAACACGATCAGAAACGGTTGCACCTAAACCTACCCAATGATTTACGCGATCAAGATCTAAACGTAATTCTTCCGCTTTACCTTGTGCAATTGGATTAAAAAAGCCAACGCGCTCAATAAAACGACCATCACGTGGGTTACGGCTATCAGTGACAACTACTTGATAAAAAGGGCGCTTTTTAGAGCCACCACGAGCTAAACGAATAGTTACCATAACATCCTCTTAAATTAAAAAATAATCTTTCTTTTGCCCAACATGGACAAAATCAAAGCCCCGAAATTATACTCTTTCTGGCAAAAAGTGCAATGGCTGTTTATGGCTGATAAAAGGTAATACATTTATTAATCAATATCTATAAATAATCAATCTCACCAATAATAATTACTGGGATTGATTCGGTTCAAAAAACAATCATTAACAGTCGTTTTAATCTATATCTTTACCCATTAATGCCGCACTTAGCCCTTTTCCATGCATATCAAGCGCTAAAGAGCAAGTTATGCCACGGGTGATTGCACAATTTTTTTATACC
>CALYPO010000065.1 GCA_945276085.1 uncultured Gilliamella sp. | reverse complement strand
GAACAATGATGAAATTGAATCATCTAATCAATCATCGAATAGTGATAATTGTCCGTAGTCAATAAATAGTGTCTATGCTAGACTTAAACAAACTCTGAAGCTTTTTCACCTAAGTGAGTTTCATATGGTGGACTAGCCGCGGTATAGCGCAGAAATGGCTATGCTTCCCGATTTGGATAAGGTGTTTGTGATATGCAATTAATGGATAATTTTCAGCGTCGATTTCAATATCTACGCTTGTCGATTACCGAGCAGTGTAATTTTCAGTGCCAATACTGTTTACCTAATGGTTATCGACCTAATAAAGATCATCGCTTTTTATCGTTAAATGAAATTGACAATGTTGTGTCAACGTTTACTGAACTTGGTGTACATAAAATTCGGCTAACGGGCGGTGAACCGACTTTGCGTCGAGACTTTATAGATATTTTGTCAATAATTTCTGCTTATCCCAGCATCAAACAACTCGCTATCACAACCAATGGTTCACGGTTATTAAAAAATGTGCATTATTGGCAACAAGCAGGACTTAATGCTATTAATATTAGTATTGACAGTTTTTCTCCTTACATTTTTAAACAAATAACAGGCCAAGATAAATTACGTGAGCTGATTCAAGGCGTTGAAAAATCATTAGAAGTAGGTATTAGGAAAGTTAAAATTAATACCGTTTTGATGAAAAATATGAACGACCATCTGGCTGATTATTTAACTTGGATTAAAGATCGTTCAGTTGAGTTACGTTTTATAGAATTGATGGAAACAACAGAAAGCCGTGAATTATTTAATCGTTATCATTTAGCTGGTCATGTGATGGAATCACAACTTATTGAACAAGGTTGGCAATTACAGTCAAAAGAGGCGTTCTCTGGACCTGCTAAAGTTTATGCGCATAGTGATTATCGAGGTAAGATTGGTCTGATTATGCCGTATTCAAAGGATTTTTGTAAAAGTTGCAATCGATTACGTGTCTCGTCGATCGGTAAATTACATTATTGCTTGTTTGGTGATGCAGCGGTTGATTTACGGGATTTACTACAAAGCTCTGAGCAAAAAGCGCAACTTAAAGCTAGAATTTTATCTTCACTATTAATAAAACCTGAAAAACATTTATTACATACCCACCATTTAGGTATCACACCTAATTTATCTTATATTGGTGGTTAACATACAGTCTTGTTTGGGAATATGATTAATGTCCCAGTGTGATATCGCCCAATCTAATAACGCTTTCTGTGTGGCATCTTGCCAATTTTCGGGTATTTGTTGACCTAAAAATTGTAATGCTTGCACCGTTAATAATTTGGTTTTTTTTATATCAATTGGAGAGGCATGATTTTGCTTCGAGAGTTTATGACCATGACTATCTAAAGCTAATGGTAAGTGGCAGTAATTTGGGATTGTAAAATTAAATAATTGATAAAGTGAAATCTGTTTAGCGGTCACAGGTAATAGATCTGCACCACGAACAATTTCGGTTATTCCTTGATAATTATCATCTAATACAACAACTAGATTATAAGCAAATAATCCATCTTTTCGATGAATAATAAAATCTTCTAGTGCATTGATATGATCAATGCTTTGTTGACCTCGAATTTTATCATCAAAAGAGAAAATCGGATGATTCTGCTTTAAACGAATAGCAACGTTATTTAATGTTAAATGTCGCTCACGACAAAATCCATCATAAATATTGTTTTTAAGGCTATGGATCCGTTGTCTGGTACAATCACAATAGTAAGCTTTTTGCTCAGAAATTAATGATGCTAACACTGATCGATAACGTTCACTACAGTTAGACTGATATAAAACTTGATCATCCCAATAGAGATTAAAAGCTTCTAATGTTTTTAATATTAAAGATGATGCGCCTTTGACTTCCCTTGGAGGATCAATATCTTCAATACGAACAAGCCATTTACCATTGCTGGCCTTGGCTTGTAAGTAGCTACCGAGAGCTGTCACCAACGAACCAAAATGTAATGGTCCAGAAGGTGACGGAGCAAAACGACCAATATATTGCATGGGCGTATAGGATAGAAAGAATAGTTAAATGAGAATCACATACCCATTTGTTTTTCACGAAGTTCAGCTAATGTTTTACAATCGATACATAAATCAGCGGTAGGTCTTGCTTCTAAACGACGGATACCAATTTCAACACCACATGATTCACAATAGCCAAAATCATCGGTTTCAATTTTCTTTAATGTTTTTTCAATTTTTTTGATAAGTTTGCGTTCTCTATCACGCGCTCTTAGTTCTAAACTGAACTCTTCTTCTTGAGTTGCGCGGTCGGCTGGATCTGGGAAATTAGCAGCCTCATCTTGCATATGAGAGACAGTTTTACCCATTTCACCTTGTAATTGTGAAAGCCACGCTTCTAAGATTAGTTTAAAATGTTTCAATTGCTTAGGATTCATATACTCCTCACCTTTCGCCTCTTTATAAGGCTCAAGCCCAGCAATTGATAGCAGACTAAGAGAAGATGTATTTACTTTTTGTTCCTTTTTCACAGCAATCCCCTTAAATACACATTATTTTCAAGCGCTAAACTATAGCAATAAATTAGCCTTTGGCAAATTTTTTTTACTATTTTTTTTGTGCTAAAAGTGCAGAATATTACAACTATATGTTATTAATAAGATTAATTATTCATCCCATTTTTTTAAATTATTCAAAGGACATTTTTTAATTAAATCAAACAGCTTATCGTTATCAGGTAAGATGAGTTCTGGTGAAATATCAAATAAAGGATAGAGTACAAATTCTCTATTTTTCATATGATAATGAGGAATTGTTAGTCTATCGTTGTCTATTATTAAGTCATCGTATAATAATATATCTAAGTCTAATGTCCTTGCTCCCCATCGATTATCTTTGCGTACCCGACCTTGTGATTTTTCTATTGCTTGTAGTTCATCTAATAAAGCTATAGGTTTAAGTGAGGTGGTTAACTTTATAACTGCATTGAGGTAATCATTTTGATCTTGTGGACCGAGCGGTTTACTGCGATAAAATGGTGAAATGTCAGTAACTACGGTATTGGGTAATTGTTTTAGGGCTGCAATAGCTTGATTAGCTTGAGC
Source organism: uncultured Gilliamella sp. (assembly GCA_945276085.1). GTDB lineage: Bacteria > Pseudomonadota > Gammaproteobacteria > Enterobacterales > Orbaceae > Gilliamella. The sequence goes on along the minus strand of CALYPO010000065.1, from coordinate 5,282 downwards.
TAGTGGATCGTTAAGATTACTGCCTAAGGCAATATAACATATTGACATAATTGGATGTATTTTTTCGTGATGTTTAAGCGTAGAGATATTTTAGCACATATAAAGTGTTATCAAGCTAGATTGCTAAATAATGATTATTTCTAGTTATTAAGATATAGCGATATAATCTTTTAAACGCATATGTAGCATCCACTATTTGCTCAATATTTATTGAGATTTGTATGAGAGTTTATAATGCATCTAGGTCAACAATTGAGTTTGTTAATAAAAAATACGCCAATTATTGAGCAACAATCAGTCCTTGAATGTGCAATTAATGGTGTTATTGATTATTTTGCGAGTAGCTTACAGGCATCTAATGAAACTAATGTTCAGCAATTACTGGCTTGGATAAATGATGAAGGTGGCAACAATCGAGCTTGGCTAATTGGTCAAAAAAAGTTAGCAACCAGCCGGCAAGCAGCATTATTTAATGGTTTTCAAGCACATTGTTTAGATTATGATGATGTACATATTGATGTACGTGGTCATCCATCAGCGGTTATCTTATCAGCCTTATTTTCTAGTATCCGCTTAGATGATTCATTAACGCGTTTAGATGGTCGTCGTTTTTTAACTGCCTATGTAATAGGTATTGAAGTTATGGCCTTATTGGGACGATGTGTCAATCCTGAACATTATGAAAAAGGTTGGCATACAACAATCACTTTAGGTGGTATTGCCGCAACAGCTGCTATTTGTTATTTATATGATGAACCATTTCTTGCTCAAGCATTAACTTTAGCTGCGACGCAAGCGTCAGGTCTGCGATTAATGATGGGGACACCAATAAAATTTTTGCATGCGGGATTGGCTGCACAACATGCTATACAATCGGTTGAATGGTTAAGAGCTGGGATTTCAGCAGATAAGGATTTTCTTGATGATAACCTCGGTTTTTTATCAATATATGGACAAGGCAATGATAATTTAGATTTAACTGTCTGGGCTAAGCCATGGAAGATTGTTGAACCAGGGTTATGGTTTAAGACTTATTCATATTGTTCTGCCGCTTCATATATTGCTGATGCGGGTAAGTTAATTTATAAGCATCCTAAGTTTAATGTAGATAATATTGATTATATTACTCTTTTCTTTGCACCAATTAATAGTGATGCAGCACTGATCTATAAAAAGCCATTATTAGCTGAGCAAGGACGTTTTTCAGCAGAATATATTTTGGCATTGATTTTACTCGGTATACCTATCGATTTTGAACAATTTGCTTCAAAGCCAATAGCTGACAATATCCTACAATTAATCCAAAAAATGCAGCGTAGTTATGATATACAATTAACCCCTCATCCTGATGCATATAATAAGCGCTATGTCGTTATTGAAATAGTATTAAATGATGGACAAAAAATTAGCCAACGAGTGGATATTCCTAAAGGATCACCTAAAAATCCTTATAGCCAACAAGAATTGGCCGCTAAGTTATTTGGAGCATTGCAAAATGAAATTAAAGCACAACAATTATTGTCTGATATCTATGCTCTAGCCAATGGTATGGATATTAAACAATTACTCATATCGCATTGGAAAATGCTTTGATATCTACTATAAACAGTTAATTATTTTATAAATATAAGCTTAAATTTCAAAATCAATATCATCATTGAGTTGCCGTAAAAAGCGTTGAGTTAACTCGTGTTGTGGGTTATCAATTAATGATTTTGCTGGCCCTTCCTCAACAATAATACCATTAGCCATAAAGATGATGCGGTCGGCCACATACTTTGCAAACTCCATTTCATGGGTTACGATTAGCATAGTTATCTTTTCTTTGGCTAGTTTCAGCATCACTTGTAAAACTTCATGAACTCTCTCAGGATCTAACGCAGAAGTTGGTTCATCAAATAATAATACTTTTGGTCTTACAGCTAATGCCCTAGCAATTGCAACACGTTGTTGTTGCCCTCCCGATAATGTTACAGGATATTGATCAGCATAAGCTAACATTCCAACTCGCTCTAACAATGATATTCCGTACTGTTGTGCCTCACTTTTCTTCATTTTCTGTGCAACAATTAATGGATAAGTAATGTTTTCTAAAGCTGTTTTATTTCTAAATAAATTGTAGTGTTGAAAAACCATTGCTGATTGTTTGCGTAAATTGGTCTCTTGCTTATGGTTGTAATGTTCACTATTGAGTATTACTTTATCAATACGAATCGTTCCTGTATTGGGTTTTTCAAGTAAATTAAGACAACGCAATAAGGTTGATTTTCCCGATCCGGAAGGTCCAATAATGGCAACGACTTCACCTTCTTTGATATTAAGATTTATTTCTTTTAAAACTTCATTATTTCCAAATCGTTTTGATAAATGAGATACACTAATCATCATGCTCTCCTTAACGATGATATGGTTTAGTTAGTTTACGTTCTAACTGCTTTTGTAACCATGAATAGGCGACAACAGTTAGCCAGTAAACAATACCGACGGCTAAGTAAGTTTCAAAATAGAGAAAAGAATTAGCAGTTAACATTTTTCCTGCTGCTAATAATTCTTGTACCCCGACAAAAAATGCTACAGAAGAGTCTTTGAGTAGTGAAATAAACATATTCCCCGCATTCGGTAAAGCATTAATCATCGCTTGAGGTAATATAATTCCTCGATAAACCTGAATTGTACTTAATCCTGAGGTTAATCCTGCTTCTTTTTGTCCAAGATCAACCGAAGTTAAGCCAGCACGAAATATCTCGGCTAAATAAGCTGAATATTTTAAACTAAAACAGATAATAGCCGCCGTGGTTGCGCCTACCTGTTTCATAATTGGAAATATTTGTGGTAGGCCATAATAAATAATAAACAGTAAAACGACAGATGGAATTCCACGAAATAAAGAAATAAACAGCGCCAAAAAAGAATCAATTACAATAATTTTATTGTTTCTAATCAAAGCAATAGCAAGCCCTAATATAGTGGCAAACACAAATGATATAATGGCAATAAAAAGTGTAACTGGCAGATAAGGTAATATCTGCGGGAATACACTAAAGAAATAGTTTATATTAAAATTCATGAGGTAATATCTTCACCAAAATATTTAATTGAAAGATTTTTCAATGTTCCATTAACACGTAATTTTTCGATGGCTTGGTTAAATTTTTCTCGTAAAGCTTTACCTTTTTCATCCTTACTAAATGGGAAGGCAACTTGTTCAATAGTAATTGGTTCGCCCACTAATTTGAATGGTAGATTTTTTCGTTTAATTTCTGCCAATAAAATTGGTTTTGAATTGACATAACCATCGACTCTTTGAAATTCTGTATCATGCATTGCTCCATCTCGAGTTTCATAGGTTTTGATCGTAATTTCGTTATTAGGAAATGCTTTTTTAAGATTATTAATATGGTTTGAACCAAGTACCCCTGCAATAGTTTTACCATTAAAATCAGTTAACTGATTAATATTGTTATTATCTTTGTGTGTAACAATTTGACTACCATAAAAACTATACGGCTGAGAAAAATCATATTTAGCTTGACGAGTTGGTGTAACTGCCACCGCATTTGCTACCGTATCTAAACGACCTGAGTCAAATTGGCCCATTAATCCACCAAATTCAGCAATTACCCATTCAACTTTAAAACCTAACTCATTGGCAATTGCTTCTGTGACTTCGACATCAAATCCAACTAACTTTCCATCTTGTTTATAACCATTCGGGTAACTTTGACCGGTTGAGCCTACTTTTATAATGTTTTGTTCCGCCGCCTGATTGTTTGATTGATTATCACAACCACTCAGGGTAATTAATAAAATAGCAGAAAACCATGTTATTATTTTTTTCATTATTGATGACTCCTCTTTTTCCATTCGGAATAGTTTTTGTGATTTAATATTTTTTCAAAATAAAGGGTAGTGTGATCACTGGTTAAATTTACTTGCCCTATTTGTTGATATCCTTTTTTGCGATATATATTGGCTAGCCATGGATGATTGGCTGCTGTACCTAAAGTTACGGCGGGAAGCTTAAGTTGGTTAATTAAAACTTCTTTTTCAACCCAATCCCATAAAGCATTACCATAGCCTTGTCCTTTATAAATTGGATCTGTTGCAAACCAGCCTAAATGTGGTAATCCATAAGGTCCTGGGTTATTTCCCCATGGAAAACGTATGCTTAAGGTTGATATTAATTTATTGTCCTTTTCTATTATATAAACTGCATTCGAATCAATATGATGAACTATTTCTTCAGGTTCGACAGTAGCTGCTGCAAAATGAATGCCTAACTGTGACGTAGCTTGATATGCTCGGTGCAATAATTGTTGATATGCTGGAATATCGGAACAGCTGATTAAGCGAAAATTCATAATAATACTCCGCTTTGTTCCGCATATTTGATTACTTGGTCGACTTTTTGTGGTGCAGACCCCAGATAATTAATTGGATTTAACCAATTATCAAGTTCAGACTCGGTAAATTGTTCACTTAAACGTGGATCATCCAATAGGAGTGATTTAAATGGTCGGTTTTGTTCAAATGCTTGCATAGCATTTTCATAAATTAAATGGTGAGCAGTTTGTTTTCCTAATCGCTTGCCAATTTCGAACATTATTTTTTCTGATAACAGTAAGCCATTTTGTTTTTTTAAATTAGCTAACATTTGATCAGCATTGACTTTTAGTCCTTTTAAAACAGCTAAAGCGGTTTGAAGTTGTGCTGAAATATAAAGATTAATTTCTGGCAGGGCAATCCATTCTGCCCGCCAGCTCATGGCATCGCGTTCATGTTCAACTTTCATTGATTCATGAATAAGTGCCACACTTTTTAATAAAGGCGCGGTAAGACTAGCTAAACCTTCTAAGGCGGCTGGATTACGCTTATGTGGCATGGTAGTTGAGCCAATTTTACCATCTGAAAAGGGTTCTTCCACTTCATTAATTTCCGTTCGCATAAGGTTGTAAAATTCGTTACCAATTTTGCCAAGCGAACCGCTAATAAGAGCAATAACTGATGCGTATTCAGAAAAACGATCTCGTGCAGATTGCCAACCAATATTGGGTGTATTTAGTCCAAGTGAAGTTAATGCACGATTTTCCACTTGTGGACCTAATTCACCCATTGATGCATAAGTGCAAATAGCTCCGCTAATATTGCCGACTAAAACTCTTTGTTTTATTTCAGATAAACGTTGTAAATGACGAACAAACTCGTCTAACCAAACCGCTAATTTAAAACCAAATGTCGTCGGTAATGCTTGCATACCATGGGTGCGGCCTACCATCGGTAAA
>CALYPO010000064.1 GCA_945276085.1 uncultured Gilliamella sp. | reverse complement strand
TTAGTTATTGGGGTGAGTTGTAAATTTTCAATTTAGTGAGCTGGCATAAATTTATCTATTCTTGGTTTTATTAAATTAGCCATGGCACATTGCCGATATTAAGTTGTGCTTAATATTATTAACAGTGCAAATAACCTGTTTAGATATAATAAAATTTATAAGCGAGTTTACATGACAAAAGAAGTTTCTTTTATTGACCTTGGTTTATCCGAGGATATCCTTAATGCATTAAATGATCTTGGTTTTAGCAAACCATCACCGATTCAAGCTGAATGTATTCCTTTATTGTTAGCAGGTAACGATGTATTAGGAATGGCACAAACTGGCAGTGGTAAAACTGCTGCTTTTTCTATCCCATTTTTAATGAATATAGATGCTAATTTAAAAGCACCACAACTGTTGGTTTTAGCACCAACACGAGAGTTGGCTATTCAAGTTGCCGATGCATGTGCTGAATATGCAAAATATATGAAAGGCATAAAAGTTTTAGCATTATATGGTGGACAACGTTACGATGTACAATTACGCGCTTTAAAACAAGGTCCGCAAATTGTAGTCGGAACACCGGGGCGATTACTGGATCACTTAAACCGTAAAACATTAGATCTGTCTAATCTTAAAGGTTTAGTTCTTGATGAAGCTGACGAAATGTTAAGAATGGGCTTTATTGATGATGTTGAAAGTATCATGGCAACGATTCCTGAAAATCATCAAACAGCACTATTTTCAGCAACAATGCCAGCACCTATTCGTCGCATTACTAAACGGTTTATGCAAAACCCTAAAGAAGTGCAAATTAAAGGAACCAATCAAACCGCACCTGATATTGATCAGAGTTATTGGTTAGTCAGAGGTATGCGTAAAAACGAAGCAATTATTCGTTTTTTAGAAGCTGAAGATTTTGATGCTGCGATTATCTTTGTTAGAACCAAAAGCGCCACGTTAGATGTTGCCGACGTTCTTGAAAAACATGGTTATAGCTGCGCAGCATTAAATGGTGACATGACGCAGCAATTACGAGAGCAAACTCTTGATCGTTTACGTAATGGTCGATTAGATATTTTAATTGCAACCGATGTTGCAGCACGTGGTTTAGATGTTGAACGTATTAGCTTAGTCATCAACTATGATATTACACTTGATTCTGAATCTTATGTTCATCGAATAGGGCGAACCGGTCGCGCAGGTCGAGCTGGACGCGCGATTTTATTTGTCGATAGCCGTGAGCGCCGTTTGCTTAAAAACATTGAACAAACCATTAAAAAATCAATACCAGAAGTCGCATTACCTTCAAAAGAATTGATTGAAAAACGTCGTTTAGCAAAATTTACTGAGCAAGTACAAAAACAGTTAGAAAGTGCTGATCTTAATCAATATCAAGCACTCTTATCACAAATTCAAGCAAGCTGTGATACAGATTTAGAAACGATCGCTACTGCGATTTTAAAAATGGCTCAGGGCGAGCGCCCGTTAATATTACCACCAGATCCAGTGATAAAACCATCTCGTGATAGTCGCGATCGTGATAATCGCAGTGGTGAGCGCCGTTTGCGTGGTGATAATCGTGAAACACCAAAACGTCGAGAACGTCGTGATGTTGGCGATATGGATATGTATCGAATCGAGATTGGTAAAGAGAATGGTGTTGAAGTTCGACATATTGTTGGTGCCATTGCTAATGAAGCTGATATAAGTAGTCGTTATATTGGTAATATCAAACTTTACGAAACTTATTCAACTGTTGAATTACCTAAAGGTATGCCTCAAGACATTCTTAAACACTTCGAAAAGGTAAGAGTGCTTAATCAACCGATGAAAATGAGCTTAGTGAGTAATGCTTCATCTGATAATAGACGTGGTGGACGTAGAAGTAGTAAATCTGAGTCGAATGATAAAGGATTTTCGAAAAAACGAGGTCGCTCGTCAGCACCAAAATTTTAATTAATTTAACCTCTGCCTTAAGGCAGAGGCTTTTCTTCGTTATTTTATTCCTCGCACATTATCACCAGCATTTTTAGGTAGTGTAATAAAATCAATCATAGCAATGATTGTCAGCCCTGCAACCATCAATAAAGCAAATTGAAAGTCTTCAACACTTAACATTGTTTTATTATGATCATGGTAACAAGATGCAATAAATAAGAATAATGCCCCTAGTACAATGCCAAGAACATTATTAAGTTGCTGTGCTAAAGTAGATAAAATATTGGCACTTTGAACTTCACTTTTTTCGATTTCAGAAAAACCTAGCGTATTTAAGGTAGTAAATTGGATTGATCGTGCTCCTCCTGATAGAAAAAGAACGATAATCATAGTAATAATCGAGGTTTGTTCTGTAAAAAATGCACATAAAATAAAACTCGCTGATAACACTATTCCGTTAATAATCAGTATATTTCGAAAACCGAATCGTTCAATTAACGGTGTATTGATCAATTTAAAAAGAATATTACCAACAAATAGCACCAGCAATAAAGCACCTGCTGTTAATGGTGAGTATCCAAATCCAACTTGAAACATCAAAGGTAAAAGAAATGGGGCACTGCTTAAGGCGATTCGGATTAAGGATCCCCCAAAAAACATGGTTCTAAATGTACGTTTAGAAAACGCCTGTAAGCTAATCAGTGGATGTGTGCTGTGAGTTAAGTGATAACATGCCATTGTTAACATTATGCAGCCAAGTAAAACGATTGAAAGGCTTATTCCTATACTCTTTTGTGAATGTGAAATCATTTCAAGTCCATAAACAAAGAGCAATAAACCTGATCCACACAAAATAAAACCAATGCCATCAAATGCGCGTATTTGCGGTAGTTCTTTTGGTAGAAGTTTGAATGCATAAAAAAGGGCAATAAATCCAAGTGGAATATTTAAAACGAAAATCCAATGCCATGTTAGATATTGCGCGAAAAATCCACCAATCACAGGTCCCATGACCGGAGCGATTAATCCTGGCCAGACCAGTATTGATATAGTATTGACTAAATTTTGTTTTTCAGTCCGGCTAAGTACCACCGTGCGGCCAACAGGGACCATTAACGATCCTGCCAATCCTTGGCATAATCTTGCCAGCGTAAACATGGTTAGATTAGTTGAGAGTGCACAGAGTAAAGATGCTAACATAAACAAAACAATCGAGATTGAAAAAATTCGATGTGCAGTAAAACGATTAGCCAGCCAACCACTTGCAGGTAAACCTATGGTAAGGGCTAACATATAGGCACTAATTCCAACTGAGATATCTTGAGGATTAACTGAAAATGATTTTGCGATATTAGGAATAGCGGTAGTAATAACTGTCGCGTCTAAATTTTCCATAAAAAATGTTGCGGCGACTAAAATTGCCATTTTCTGGACGTTACTACGTTGTTGCATAAAAAACACCAATACAAATAAATACTGCAAATATTATATACTACAAAAAGAAAACGCTAAGACAATAATTATTTTTGAGAAATAACCGTGACTTACAAAGGTTATTTTTAAAAAACTTCTATTTTTGATTGATAAAAAACGTTTTTTTATGTCAGTTATTAGGTTGTTAAAAAAATGTTAGAACTTTGCCCTTAAGTTTGATTGAGAGTATACTATGTCAAAACTAAATGATTAATAGAGGTACAGGATGACAGATTCACTAAATAAATGTAAAGCAAATGAAACACCAGCATGTTGTTGTGTTGATGTTGGAACAATTATCGATAATGAGGATTGCACAGCAGAATACGAACACGTTTTTGCGTCAGAATCAGAAGCTCAAGCTAAATTAGTATCATTAACACAAGCTGCAAAAGATGCTGCAACTGAACCCTGTGAAATTAATAGCAGTATCGACAAAGTTGCAGATGGTTTTAAATTAACTGCTAAGTTTACTTTTTGTTGTGGCGCTGAGTGCTTAATTTTTCAATTAAAATTACGTTAATTGTCATTAATGAAAATTTGTATTATGAGACATGGTGAAGCAGGATTTTCTGCTTCATCTGATGCAAGTCGACCACTTACTGCTTATGGCATTGAACAAGCGAATCAAGCCGGTCAATGGCTTCAACAGCAACATTTTAAATTTGACTTAGGTTTAGTGAGTCCATATTTACGAGCAGAGCAAACGTTTGCTCAACTATCCTCTTATATTCCTATTTCAAAAGTAAAAACAGAAAAGCTTTTGGTTCCAGGTGGAAGTGCTGCTTCAATTGCTGATTTTTTAATGACCCTTATACCCCAAGATGTTAAGCAAGTGATTATAGTTTCACACCTTCCATTAGTCGGCTATTTAGTCAATGAGCTTTGCCCTCATATTTCGCCACCGATGTTTCCAACAGCTGCAATTGCATGTATTAACTACTCAATTGGCACCGCAGGAAATCTTGAATGGTTTCATCAAGCGGAGTAAAAAAACTTAATCTTTTTGATTTACCGTTAACCGGACGTACCTTAATTGAAGCCTCGGCCGGAACAGGTAAAACCTATTCACTTGCCTTTATCTATTTGCGATTGTTATTAGGCATAGGCAAAAACAGTTATCCTAACCCACTGAGTATTAATCAAATTTTAGTTGTCACCTTTACTAAAGCGGCAACGCAAGAGCTGCGTTCACGCATTAGAGCAACTATACAAGAACTAAGAACAGGATTACTGCAAGGTAACCATTCAGATCCGATATATCAACAATTGATTGAATTAATTGATGACCGTCAAGCTGCGATTCAAAAACTCACTGAAGCCCAACAATCAATGGATGATGCGGCTATTTATACCATCCATAGTTTTTGTCAGCGAATATTGACTAGTCATGCATTTGAATCGGGTGTACTTTTTGAACAAAAATTAATTACTGATGAGCAGCAATTACACTTACAAGTTACCCAAGATTTTTGGCGTCATTATTTTATTCCCTTAAATAAACCACTTGCTCAGATAGTTTTTGCAACTTGGCAAGATCCAGATGCCTTATTAGCAAGTATTAAACCTTATTTGAGTTTTGATTTTAGCCAAAACACAGATGATAATATCGATCTTGTGAATATTATTAATGATTTTTATCAGCGTAATTTTTACAAAATCGAAATGTTAAAACAGGCTTGGTTAGAATCAGTAAATGAATTAACCGATATCATTATTCAGTCAGGCGTCAGTAAACAATCTTATAGTAATCGTTATTTACCTAATTGGATTGCCAAAGTTTCGGCTTGGTGCCAAACACCGACAACGACGTTTAAGTTACCCGCTGAACTGGAAAAGTTTAGTCAAGCGGTATTAATTGAAAAAACCAAAACCGATAAGACGGCTCCACGACATTTAGTTTTTGAGCAAATAGCACAACTTTATACAAGCCAACTTGATTTACGCAACGAAATTTTGATGCATATTGTTAAAATTATACAAAAAGGCATTTATTATCAGAAGATTAAACGTGCCGAGATGAGTTTTAACGATCTAATTTGGCAACTTAATCGGGCCTTGCAGGCCAAAAATGGTCATCGATTAGCACAAAGTATTGCAAAAAAATATTGTGTTGCTTTAATCGATGAATTTCAAGATACCGATCCCGCACAATATCAAATATTTGATCGTATTTATAATAAGCAGCGAGTAGATACAGGTTTATTGTTTATTGGTGATCCCAAACAAGCAATTTATAGCTTTCGTGGCGCTGATATATTTACGTATTTAAAAGCAAAACAGTCGGCAGGCGAAAATAATTTTACCATGTATGTTAATCACCGATCTTCTTCTGAAATGGTAAAGGCTGTAAATCAGTTATTCGCTAATCGTCAACATCCTTTTATTTTTGATCGCATTCCCTTTTTACCTATGGAGAGTGCAACAAGAAATAATCAAAAAACGTTGATAATCAATGATCAAGAGGCAAATGCCTTAACGGCTTATCTATTACCTGAAACTATAACAACTATTACAGATTATCAAGAACATATGGCGATTTGTTGTGCTAAAGAAATTGTTTCATGGTTAACGGATAGTTCAATATTCATCTGTGATAAAGATGGCAAACGCCCTGTGGCAACTAGCGATATTGCAATTTTAGTGCGCACCGGACAAGAGGCTGAAATAATTCAACAAAAACTGGCGATTTATGGGGTTAAAAGCGTTTATTTATCCAATCGAAATAGCGTCTTTTCGTCAACCGAAGCACAGGATGTGCTTTCTGTATTGCAAGCCGTACTCATGCCAGAAAATGAAGCAGCATTACGTTTAGCGCTAATGACTAGGTTATTAGGTCAAACCATGGCAGAACTTGAGCAATTGATTGATGATCAAGATCAGTGGGAAAATTTAGTAGAGGAATTTAAACAATATCAGATTATTTGGCAACACTATGGGGTATTAGTGATGTTACGTCGTTTGATGAAACGGCGACACTTAGCCGAAAATCTTTTAGCTTGCCAGAATGGCGAACGAATATTGACTAACTTCATGCATTTAGGGGAATTATTACAAGCCGCCGCGGATGAGTTAGATAGTTTACCGGCTTTAGTTCGTTGGTTGACTAAACAAATAGTCAATCCCGATTTGAATTTAGACAATCATGAACAACGTTTAGAAAGCGATGAAAATTTGGTCAAAATTATCACGATACATAAATCTAAAGGGTTAGAGTTTCCAATAGTTTGGTTGCCATTTGCGGCTAAATATCGCCCTGCTAATAGCCAATTTTATCACGATAAACATAATGATTATCAGCCAAGCTATGCGTGGTCGTTAACTGATGAAATTAAACAACAAATTGAAGATGAACATCTGGCAGAAGATTTACGATTGCTGTACGTGGCAATGACTCGCTCTGTTTATCATTGTAGTATTGGTTTAGCTTCTTTGAAAAAAAATCAATCAGCGATTAATTATCTTTTAAATGATGATTTAAAATCGATAGCCAAATTTTCAAATTTAATTGAGGTTGAATTACCTATAGTCGGTGAACAGTATATTTCACCAAAAACATCAAATAGCACCTTGTTTGCAAGTGTATTTAAGCGAAAGCTTTCGAGTTGTTGGCGTGTGACAAGTTATACTGAACTTCAAAAGCATAATGGTAGTTCAATATTGAATTATGCCATCTTCGATGATTGGGATGAATCTCAATCAGATAATCAAGCGCAACAGTTAGTGCAATTATATGATATTCATCATTTTCCAAAAGGAGCTTATGTTGGTACGCTTATGCATACAATGATGGAAAATGTTGCAGGGAATAATGTTGCTCAATTATGCGATGAAATGGTAAAAAAACTCAATTTAGACGCAATCTGGATCGATGTTGTAAGAGATTGGATGCAACAGGTGCTTAGCACAAAAATTAATCAGCAAGGGCTTACATTAGCGCAAATATTAAGTGGAAAATGTATTCACGAGCTTCAATTTTATTTACCTATTCGTCAAGCCGTGTCTAGCTTGCAATTGGACTCTTTGTGTAAACAATATGACCCTTTATCTAAACAATGCCCAGAATTAGATTTTGAAACAGTACAAGGTATGTTGAAAGGGTTTATTGATTTAGTGTTTGAATTTGAAGGTAAATATTATATTGTTGATTATAAATCGAACTGGTTAGGTGATTCTGCTGCTTATTATCAAAAGCCCGCATTAGAGCAGGTAATGTGTGAACATCGTTATGAATTACAATATCAACTCTATTGTTTAGCATTACATCGATTTTTAAAAAGTCGTTTAGTCAATTATCAATATCAAGACCATTTTGGTGGGGTGTATTATCTTTTCTTACGGGGTATGCCCGAATACGGGATTTTTTATTGCCAACCAGCAAAACAGTTCATAGAGCAACTTGATCAGTTATTTGACGGGGATAATAAGTACAATATTTAATCTGTTAATCTTAGCACTTGATGGTTTGAGCTATTTTTTGGCGTTAAATTTTGCAGATTTTTTTGTTGGCATGTTGTTATCTAAACCGAAATACAGAAGGTATCGACTACTACCTGCTGTATTACTTATTGGTTGGTAACAGTTAAATTTTATGAACATTTAAAAACCAATTGATAACTGTAATACTTTTCGGTTAATAAAAATTCTTTATGGACATTAGGTGTCCAAGAATCATCGCCACCAATTCCCATATGAAATGCATCAATACTGACATAAGCGCTGTCTTGTGGTTGCAATAGATGTCGATGTGATGTTTCCATTAACTGTTTTGTACCATATTGATTAATATTAAATTTAAATTGATGACCCGTAACGGTTAATTGATTGAGTTGTAATTTTTTTACATCGCAACGTAAACCATTTTCACAAGGAAAAATATAAGGCGTGTAGAGTTGGGAAAAAGGTAAACACCAGTCACTAAAGATTGCCGATGTTTTACGATCTGGATAATTTTCGTGTGGACCTAATCCTAACCATTTTACCTGTTTTGGTACCTGTTTTAATTGAAATGTTAACCCTATACGTGCAGGTGGTGGCATATTATTCGCAATAT
>CALYPO010000063.1 GCA_945276085.1 uncultured Gilliamella sp. | reverse complement strand
GCTTGGCATCCACAACAAAATAATGCCGTCATTGTTTGTGATCTCACTGGCGATATTGATTCAATTATTGATTTACCAGTGAATATAATACGCGAAAAACTCTATACTAAAACTGAAGATCTTGAACTTGATGAGTCTCGCATTCCATTAAAACTCGTCCATATTAACAAATGCCCTATCCTTGCACCGATAAAAACTTTACTGCCTGAAAATGCTAAACGATTTTCCATTAATATTGAAGAATGCTTAAACAAACAACAAAAGCTATTACAAAATCAAATTTTGTTGCAAGATAAAATGCGAGAATTATTTAGCTTAAGTCATGATTATCCGGCTAATACGGATGTAGATGCACAAATATATAATGGATTTTTGAGTAATCAGGATAAACTATATTGTGAAACAGTACAAACAACGCCAGTACAGTTATTAGATAGTTTATCTCTTAAATTTGAAGACCCTCGCTTAAGTACACTTTTTTTTCGATACAAAGCTCGAAACTTTCCTCAAACCCTAACTCATCACGAACAGATGATTTGGCAAGATTATTGTCGTGATAAACTAAATACGCCTAAGATTCAAGATTACATTTTAACTTTAGAATTACTTGCTGAAACTTATGTTCAACAACCCGAAAAATTAGCTTTGATAAAACAGCTTTATCATTACTGCCATTATTTAGTTGGATAATTAAAATTGAGGGGCGTATTATAGACGCCAAATAAAGCAGTCTGTTATTAACAATCAAACAAGTTATTAAATTTTAGACTATGAAACATTTTTTAGCTAAACACGCCACAATCAAACATCGATTATATTCTTTATACTATTCGTTGTTTAGTTATGGTCGCGGATTATTAATTTTAACGTTAAGTCTTTGGGTGGGTAATTTCATCTCTCAGCTCTTACCCATCATGATTCCTGGTAGTATTATCGGTCTTTTAACCCTATTCTTTTTATTAGCTTTTCAAATTATCCCTACTCGTTGGATAAAAAATAGCTGCAATTTATTTATGCGTTATATGACATTACTATTTATTCCTGCTGCAATGGGGATAATGGATAATTACACATTGCTATTAAATAATTGGTTACCCATCATTTTTGGAAGTATTGGTAGTTCACTGTTGGTATTACTATTAACAGCTTGGTTGACAGAAAAACTTCATAAAAAAACAGCCAAAAATTTCGATTTATCAGATAATAATAAGGAAAAACCACTATGATCTGGATGTTACCTTTAACTGTTTGTGTATTTCTGATTATTCGAAAAATTGCTTTCAAAATTAAAACACCATTATTTAATCCGTTAGTGATTTCGGTGATAGTGCTTATTCCAATTATGATAATAAGTCAAACCAGTTATTCAGAATATGTTAGTAATGTCGATATTATAAATAAATTATTACCTTATTCTGTTGTCGCTTTAGCCTTTCCGCTCTACGAACTCATTCCACAAATTAAAGCCCGTTGGAAGTCAATTATCATTATTACCTTTAGCGCGTCAATTGCTTCAATGATAACTGGCGTCAGTATTGTATTTTGGTTAGGTGGAAATACCGAAATAGCTGCGTCGGTTTTACCAAAGTCAGTCACTACGGCTATTGCTGTGACGATTGCCAACAACGAAGGCGGTGTTCCATCAATCGCAGCCCTTTGTGTTATATTGGTTGGCACATTAGGGGGAATTTTTGGTCATCAAATATTAAATATAGCAAAAATAAAATCCGCTTCTGCTAGAGGATTATCAATAGGTGCAGTCTCGCACGCAGTTGGTACTGCTCGGTGTATAGAAGTTGATTATAATGAAGGCGCATATAGTTCTTTATCATTAGTATTATGTGGTATAATGACGTCTTTAATAGCTCCATTTTTATTTCCAATTTTAGTCTTTATTTTTAACTGGTTCTAACATGAAATTAAAAAAAATAATTAAAAGTTTATTTAGTCTTTGCTTCTTACTCATATGTGTAATTGCTGGCTTGGATTATTGGATAAGCTATGAAACCGCACCTTATATATACCACGATGTAAATAAACTGCCCTATCAAAACGTAGGTGTAGTACTTGGTACCTCCAAATATGTTCGAGGTGGTGGTAAAAATGTTTTTTATCAAAATCGAATTAATGGCGCAATATCCCTTTATAATCAGCATAAAGTCGATTATCTATTACTCAGTGGTGATGGTGAAGATTCTTTTCAAAGCTACAATGAACCCGTCACGATGAAAAAAGATTTAATTAAAGCGGGAATCCCTAGCGATGCAATCGTATTAGATTATGCCGGATTTAGAACATTGGATTCAGTTGTCAGAGCCAACAAAGTTTTTGACGCTAAAAGTTTTACAATTATTACGCAAGAATTTCATTGTGAACGAGCAATATTTATTGCATTAGCCCAGAACATTCAAGCACAATGTTTTGCTGTTCCTGCACCAGATAGTATGAAATTAGTCAGAATTCGTGAAACATTAGCTCGTGTTAGTGCCTTCATCGATCTCTATATTTTAAATAAAGAACCTAAATATTTGGGTCCTGTAATTCCTATCATATCTGAAAAATAATTAATTTTTAAATTTGAATATCATTAAATTTTCAAATTTTATCATAAAGATAAATACTAGATTCATTTAGAATACTATTTGTCTCATATTTTAGATTGCATTTTTATGCAAAAAAAAGTAATATTTAGTCAATTTTTTTAATTTAGCCAACATTTATAATGAATATTGAATTAAGCCATATTAACTGTTTTTATGGTACTCATCATGCATTGAAAGATGTTTCACTTAGTTATCCTCTAGGTGAAACCATTGTATTATTAGGTCAAAGTGGCGCAGGAAAAAGCTCTTTACTAAAAGTATTTAATTTACTTGAAATACCAACATCAGGTGAAATGACAATAGCTAATTCCCATTTTGATTTTTCCAAAAAAATCAGTGATACCACTATCAGACAATTACGTAAAAATGTGGGTATGGTTTTCCAAAACTATAATTTATGGCCCCATTTAACGGTGCTTGAAAACTTGATTGAAGCACCTTGCCAAGTACTAAATTTATCTAAAAAAGAAGCGACTGATAAAGCAATGTTGATATTACAACGTTTGCAAATTGACGAAATGGCAAATCGCTATCCTCTGCACCTTTCGGGTGGTCAACAGCAACGAGTAGCAATTGCCAGAGCATTGATGATGGAGCCACAAATTTTGTTGTTTGATGAACCTACAGCAGCATTAGATCCGGCTATTACATCGCAAGTAGCTGAAATTATTAACGAACTTTCGCAAACAGGAATAACGCAGATTATTGTAACTCATGAAGTCGATTTTGCTCGTAAAGTCGCTTCACAAGTGATTTATATGGAACACGGTAAAATTATTGAGCGAGGACAATTAGAATGTTTTGCTCATCCTAAAACCGAAGAATTTAAAGCTTATTTATCACATTAATGATTATAAAATTGGGTGGAGATATGAAAAAAACTTTATTTGCTATTTTGCTTGCCAGCGTTGCATTGACGTCTCAAGCATCTGAAAATTTAACTATCGGTACAGAAGCCACTTATGCACCATTCGAATTCACCAATGACAAAAACGAAATTGTCGGATTTGATATTGATGTGATCAACAAAATTTGTGAAGAGATTAACGCTTCTTGTAAAATTGTTAATCAATCTTTTGATGGATTAATTCCTAGTTTAAAAACGCGTCGAATTGATGCAGCAATTGCTGGGATAGACATCACGCCTGAACGTCAAAAACAAGTTGATTTTACAAAGATTTATTACGATGATAGCTCAATTCAATTTATTACATTGAAAGACACTTTAACAGATTTGGAACAACTAAAAGGTAAACGAATTGGTATTCAAAAAGGGACAACCTATTTGAAATATTTAAATGAAAAATATCCTGACGTTAAACCTGTTAGTTATGATAGCTATCAGTATGCGTTTTTAGATTTAAAAGCTAAACGAATCGATGCGATTGTAGCCAGTTCTTTTGTCGCGGGTGATTGGTTAAGCAAAGAAACGGATATTGTTGCTTTAGGTGACAAAATTACCGATCATGATTTTTTTGGAGAAGGCTTAGGTATTGCCTTACGTAAAGGCAATGATCAGTTAAGAGAACAGTTTAATCAAGCACTTGATAAATTAAAATCAAATGGTGAACTTGACGCCATCTATAAAAAATGGTTTAACAAATAGCTAATAAACTATCAAATTTGATATTATTGTGATCTCGCCGCTTAAAATGCGGCGAATTTATTTTTTAATTTAAATACGGTTTTTTTATGTCAGACTTTTTAGCATATGCAATGAACTGGATAATGTCCTCAATGGACGGTTTTATCGTGCCTTTAACAAAAGCAACATCCATCACATTGTCATTAGCTTTTGTATCAATGATTGTTGGTATAGTTTTTGCTTTTATTTTCACAATTCTAGAATCCGTTCCATTTAAACCTGTTGCATGGCTAATGTCTTTAATTAGCCTTACGATTCGAGCACTACCTGAATTATTAATTGTCGTTGCAATCTATAATGGTTTACCATTTCTTTTAATGGCACTAGATGATGGATTTGATATGTCATTGATATTTACCTCAGTTCATATCCAAATGCATATTGCCAATACTCAGCCCGATCCGTTTTTATGTGGTGTCATTGCATTATCGCTACTTTATGCAGTTTATGCATCCCAAACGCTCAGAGGTGCATTTAAAGCAATACCAAGCGGACAAAAACAGGCCGCTCAAGTGCTTGGTTTAAGTAAATTTAGAACGTTCTTTCGTATTATCATGCCACAAATGTGGCGCCATGCTATACCAGGATTAAGTAATCAATGGTTGATATTATTAAAAGATACCGCACTAGTCTCAGCCATTGCAATCAATGATCTAATGATGCAAACCAAAACGATTATTGCACGAACTAATCAACCATTTCTATGGTATGCGATCGCAATGGTAATCTATTTGATTATTTCAATCTTAAGTCAAAAAGTGATTGAACGAATCGAAAAACGTGCAACTTATTTTGAACAACCCTCTTCTGCCAAAAGTTTGTAAGGTTACATTATGTCTGATAATTTTGTTTATTATCTTAAAATCATCCTACAAGGTCTTCCTGACACGTTAAGTCTGGGAATTTTAGGTATCTTAACTGCGGGGCTTTTGGCTATCGTTTTTTCATGCTTATTATCACTTAATCATTTTGTATTAACAAAGGTAATACGTACCTATATTATTATCTTTACGGGGTCTCCCCTATTAGTTCAGTTATTTTTAATTTATTATGGACCTTCACAGTTTGCTTACTTTTTAAGCCAATTTCCGCGATTTTATGATCTCATATCTTCGCCTTGGTTTTGTGCTTATTTAGCTTTAACGCTAAATAGTGCTGCGTATACCACACAAATTTTTTATGGTGCTTTAAAATCTGTTCCACAAGGACAATGGCAAGCTTGTGAGGCTCTTGGTATGAATAAACGACAAACCTTAAAAATTGTCATGCCTTATGCTTTAAAACGAGCCTTGTCCACCTATTCCAATGAAGTCGTTTTTGTTGTCAAAGGCACCGCCTTAGCCTCGATGATTCCGGTAATGGATATTATGGGGTATAGCAATCAACTTAATGGTGATTATTACGATTTTTCAATATTTATTGTTGCAGGATTCGTTTACCTCTTGATAAATGGATTATTAAGCACCATTATGAGGATAATAGAGAAAAAAGCCCTCACATTTGAAAACTAATATGAGCCAATTTGATTCAACATCTTTTTTAAAAACAGTCCCACATAAACCGGGCATTTATCAGATGTTTAATGATAAAGAGACGATTATTTATGTGGGTAAAGCTAAAGATCTGAATAACCGACTAAAAAGCTATTTTAATAGTAGTAAAAAAACACTAAAAACGGATATGTTAGTTAGCCATATCCATCGTATTGAATTTACGATTACAAATACCGAAACCGAAGCCCTACTATTAGAACAGACTTACATTAAAAAACATCAACCACGTTATAATGTTCTTTTAAAAGATGATAAAAGCTATCCTTTTATTAAATTAAGTAAAGAAAGACATCCACAATTATCACTTTATCGTGGGGCGATTAATCGCAAAAAAGATGAGTTTTTTGGTCCTTATCCTAGTGGATATGCAGTTAAACAGATTTTAGCGCTATTACAAAAAACGTTTCCGATTAGACAGTGCTTGAACACCACCTATCGGAACAGAACTCGCCCCTGCCTGCAATATCAGATTAAACGCTGTTTAGGGCCTTGTGTGCCGGGATTAGTGAGTGATGAAGATTATAACGAACAAGTTAATTATGTGAGATTATTTTTATCAGGACAATCCGATCAGATCTTACAAAAAATCACTGAAGATATGCTAAAAGCAAGTAATGAACTCAATTTTGAAAAAGCAGCAGCATTACGTGATCAGTTACAAGCCATTAAACATATCAACGAAAAACAAGCCATTTACAACAATAATGATAATTTAGATGTTATTGGCTTCCACTACGAGTTTGGTATAGCCTGTATTTATGTCTTATTTATCCGAAATGGACAAACCTTTGGGCATCGTTCTTATTTTCCTAAAGTACCATCAAATACTGAATTGGAAGAAGTAATAGAAACCTTTTTAGGGCAATTTTATTTGCAAGGCAACCAAAATCGTAATATTCCGAAAAAGATCCTACTCAATTTTTCGTTGTCGGATAAACAACCCATGGAAGAGACACTGTCACTTATTGCTGAGCATCAAGTCAAATTGGTTGATGAGCCCAAAGGCGATAATTTAAAGTTACTCAATATTGCAACCGTCAATGCGCAAACTGAAGTGAAGAATAAATTATTAACCAATTCGACAAATAAACAACGTTACGATGCACTTAAAACCTTTTTGGGCATTGATAAAATCAATCGTATGGAATGTTTTGATATCAGTCATTTCATGGGGAAAAACACAATAGCCTCTTGCGTTGTCTTTGATGATAAAGGTCCGGTAAAATCGGAATTTCGCCGCTACAATATTACGGGTATTACACCGGGTGATGACTATGCAGCAATGGAACAAGTATTAACAAGACGTTACAATAAAAAAGATCTGCCTGATGAAAAAATACCTGATGTTATTTTTATTGACGGTGGTAAAGGACAGTTAAACCAAGCTTTACAAGTATTTGAAGGGCTCAATGTCAATTGGGATAAACATCACCCTATTCTTGTGGGGGTGGCAAAAGGCGCTGAGCGCAAAGAAGGACTTGAAACATTATTTTTTGAAGCGCATGGAACCGGACATTATCTTGATGACCATTCGCCTGCTTTATTACTTATCCAACAAATTCGTAATGCATCGCACGATCATGCCATTGTAGGGCAACGAAAAAAAGGGGTAAAACAACTCACCGATAGTGCTTTAGAACACATTGAAGGAATTGGTTCAAAAAGACGGCAAGCATTACTTAAACACTTTGGTGGTTTAAGAGAATTAAAAAATGCCAGTATTGATGAAATAGCACAAGTGCAAGGAATCTCTAAATCGCTAGCCGAAAAAATTTATTTAAATTTACAACAATAACACATTGAAAAATTATAATATTTCAGGCAACATAAGCATTAAGAAACCCCGTTTTTTAATTTTTGTTAATCTATTGATTAATTAAACAAAAAAGAGCTTATGTCACATGAAAATTAATCTTCCTACTATATTAACGTTATTTCGAGTTATTTTAATTCCTTTTTTTGTGCTGGCTTTTTATTTATTTCCAACTGAATGGTCTGGTTTTTTTTCAGCATTAATTTTTCTTATTGCTGCAATAACCGATGTGTTTGATGGTTATTTAGCTAGACGTTTAGGACAAACAACCAAGTTTGGCGCGTTTTTAGATCCAGTTGCAGATAAAATTATTGTCACAATAGCCTTAATTCTGATCACTCAATATTATCAAGCATGGTGGATTTCCATTGCGGCTATAATTATCATTTCACGTGAAATCATTATCTCTGCTTTGCGTGAATGGATGGCTGAGGTTGGAAAACGGAGTAATGTTGCGGTTTCATCTATAGGCAAGTATAAAACTATCGCCCAAATGACAGCCCTAACATGGCTCCTTTGGCGCCCTTGCGATATTGTAATATATGCAGGCCTTGTCGCACTATTTATTGCAACAGTTTTAACGTTAATATCAATGGTGCAATATTTATGGATTGCACAAAATGATTTTTTCGATAATCAATAGGTTTCCAAATGATCGTTTTAAGACATAAATGATTAAAGCAATTTGCCATTTTAAAACGACCTATTTTGCTGATTATTAATACAATGGTGCAATTTACATTCAGAATAAAGTTAAACATTAATCAATCAAACAATTTATCTAAAATTTCTATTGACTGAAATGATAAGACAGGTAAAATGCACAGCATCCGAAACGCAATTACCTTTAGGTAACTAAGTTTTGAGCCCGGGTGGTGAAATCGGTAGACACAAGGGATTTAAAATCCCTC
>CALYPO010000062.1 GCA_945276085.1 uncultured Gilliamella sp. | reverse complement strand
CGGCATCTTGTGCTGATGATGCAACGCTAGCTTGGTCAAAAGCAATGCCTTGGGTGATGTTATAACCACGAACGGCAAAAAATTGCTCTCCCACACCATTTACTGTACCAGTCATCGCCAAATTTTTGACTCGAAAATAGACTGATGTTGCCAGATTTGGGGTTGTGCTATGAACAAAATTCTGTTTCGCTAAAAAGTCAGCATCGGATGAGCGTAGGGTGGTAATTTTATCTGCATTACGATCCCCAAATCCGCTACCGGGATAAATCTCTAGCGTGCTTGTTCCTAATGAGTTTATATTCGAGAGTATTTTTTGTTTTGTGCCTTCTCCTAATGCAACCATGGAAACGACAGAGGCTATGCCAATGATGATACCAAGCATGGTTAGAAAAGTGCGTAATCGTTGAGAACGCATCGACAATATCGCCATATTAAAGGCGTCTCGAAAACGATTGTATTTAGCTTGAAAGTTGTCTTGGGTTTTAGTGGTTTCGATCTGTTTAACTTGGCGATTATCTTTTTTTTCTTCTACCTGATAATTAGGATTGATTGAATCTGAGATAATATTTCCGTCACTGATTTCAATAATTCGCTCTGCACTTTGGGCAATATTGCTATCATGCGTTACAATAATCACAGTATGCCCTTGTTTATGAAGTTCTCGCAAGATAGCCATAACTTCTAATCCGCTTTTACGGTCAAGTGCGCCTGTTGGTTCATCTGCTAAAATAACCTGTCCGCCATTTATTAAGGCTCGAGCAATACTGACACGCTGTTGTTGACCTCCCGATAATTGGCTGGGTTTATTATTAATTTTATCTTCAAGCCCTAAACGCGTTAATATTTCAATAGCTCGTTTTTTTCGTTGTTCATTAGTGATTCCTGCATAAATGGCGGGAATTTCAACGTTACCTTGTGCAGTTAAGGCGCTTAATAAATGATAGCGTTGAAAGATAAATCCAAAATGTTCTCGACGTAATTCAGCTAATTCATCGGGTGATAATTTATTGGTGGTTCGACCTCCAATGGTATAGACTCCCGAGCTTGGTTTATCTAAACAACCTAAAATATTCATTAACGTCGATTTGCCTGAGCCAGATGCACCAATAATGGCAACCATTTCACCGGCATTAATCGTTAAATTGATATTTTTAAGCACTTGTATGGTTGAATCACCGGCTGGAAATTCACGAACAATATTTTCAAGTTTGATAAGTGGATTATTTGTCATATCAAAATCTTATCCTCGGCGTGCGTCCATTAGGATTAAATAATGCGCCATTGTTACTACCAATAATGACGACTTCACCTTCTTTAAGTCCCGATTTGATTTCCACATTGATATTATTATTGATACCTAGACTGACTTCTCGTTCTTCAACATTATTATGTTGATCAAGTAGATAAATAATCGCTTTATTATCTGCTAAATTTTTTTGAACAGCTTGGGATGGAATAGTCAGTACATTTTTCGCTTCAGCTAACACAATATATACTTGAGCTGTCATTGAAATACGTAAAAGATGATCAGGATTATCAACATCAAATAATCCATTGTAATAAATTGCGCTTTTGGAGGTAGATGATGAGCTTAACGTAGAGTTTTCGCTATTAATTGAGTCAGGTGCAGGCTCAATCGATCTTAATGTTAATCCCTCAAACCGCTTGTTTGGTTGTCCTAATATAGTGAAATAAACGGGCATACCTTTTTTAACACCAATAACATCGGCTTCCGAAATTTGTGCTTCAATGGTCATTTTATCCAATTGAGCGACTTTAACGATAGTCGGAGCACTTTGTACCGAGTTTACCGTTTGCCCTTGGTCGACAGGAATGGCAACAATAACACCATCAATTGGTGAGCGTATTTTGGTATAACCTAAATTAACTTTTGCAGTATCAACTGCCACTTGAGCGCTAACAATATCTGCATCAAGCGCTGCAATATCAGCTTTGATTGCATCAAGATCGGCTTTTGCTGAATCTAAATCTGATTGGACACCAACCCCTTTTTTAACCAGTTTTAATTGGCGTTCATAAGTTAGTTGATAGTTAACTAATTTTGCTTGCTTAGATGTACGCTGAGCTTCCAAGCTGTTTAATTTTGCTTCAGATTGTTTGAGATCGTTACTTTGTTTAAGATCATCAATCTCAGCTATCATATCTCCCTGCTTAACTTCATCGCCAAGTTCAACATACAATTTTTTGATTTGTCCAGAAACTTGTGCACCAACACTAACTTGTTTAAAAGCGCTTATAGTGCCATCAGCAAGAACCGTTTTCTCAACATTTCCTTTCGTTACTGGCGACGTAATATAATTAACGGCCTGCTCTGAAGGAAAAAAAATTAATTTTCCTAAATAAAGCACAACTAAAGTGGCAATAAAGATAACGATATATTTGAATCTAAAGAATTTTGCCAATTTTTCATCCTTTCGTTTTTGTTATTTTTTGAGCATTGTATCGTATTAATTTCATTTGCAATGATAACTAAAGATAATAAATTGTAATTTTTATGAAAATTTTTAACTGTATTAAAGATATTTCTGAATTGATAGAAAAAATCACCTTTCTTTTAATATGTACTTAAAAATTTAATTATAAATATCATTAGATAATCATACATAGGAATACTTGTTTATTGCACAAAAAAAGTAAGCAATTCCTAATTAACTTACTAATGAAAATTAGTGAAGCTTTGAGCCGTTCCTTTGTTCAATTTACTAATAAAACTATTTTCGCGTCAAGCTGATAAGTTTCTAAAATAATTCTAAAATTCCAATAACTATTTAGGTGGATAATCTGATTAGGAACACTTATTTTGATATGCATTAGGCGTTAATTTCCAAATTTATGCAATTTTAGACCTTCAAAAACCCCGTTCCTCAAAATTTTTTG
This sequence comes from uncultured Gilliamella sp., assembly GCA_945276085.1. GTDB lineage: Bacteria > Pseudomonadota > Gammaproteobacteria > Enterobacterales > Orbaceae > Gilliamella. Next base: position 5,793 of record CALYPO010000062.1, on the reverse strand, counting down.
CAAAAGTTTTGTCAATACTCAATGTAAATGTAGATCCGTATTAGGATTTATTTAGGATTGCGTTATAATGGCGCAAATTTTTTATTCGTTAAAGATATTGTAGCAATGGCGTTAAAAATAACTGATAAGTGTATTAATTGTGATATGTGTGAACCTGAATGTCCAAATGAGGCCATTTCAATGGGGTTCGATACTTATGAAATTGATCCAAATAAATGCACTGAGTGTGTCGGTTATTATGATCATTCTACCTGTCAACGCGTCTGTCCAATTCAAAATGCGATTATTGCTGATCCAGAGCATGTTGAAACTCAAGACGAATTATTGCAAAAATTTAAGCAACTAACACACTCTTCTTAATCAGTTGTTTTAACTTCTATACGTAACTCTTTGGGAATTTCAAAAGTAATATTTTCTGAAATACCTTCGGTTTCAATCATTGATGTGCAACCTAAACTTTTTAGATGCTCAATAACTTGTTTAACTAAAATTTCTGGGGCAGAAGCGCCAGCGGTGACACCAATAGTTTGAGCATTTTCTAGCCATTTAAGATTGATGTCTGAGGCGTAGTCGATTAAGTAGGCATTTTTGCTGTTTCGTCTTGCAAGCTCTGCTAATCGACTGGAGTTTGATGAATTTTTAGATCCAACCACTAAGACAATATCGGCTTGAGATGATAACTGCTTAACTGCTTGTTGGCGGTTAGTGGTGGCATAACAAATATCGTTTTTACGAGGGCTACGAATATTGGGAAATCGATTTTTTAACGCTTCAATGATTTCTGCGGTATCATCAACCGATAAGGTTGTTTGTGTTGTAAAACAGAGATGATTGTCATTTTTTACTTGCAAGTTTTGTACATCTTTAATTGATTCGACTAAATAGATTCCACCTGCTGGATTACTATATTGTCCCATCGTGCCATCTACTTCAATATGGCCAGCATGACCAATAAGAATAACCTCTTCACCTCGATAGCTTGCTCTGGCGACTTCCATATGAACTTTAGTTACTAAAGGGCATGTTGCATCGAATATTCGTAGCTGGCGACGTTTGGCCTCATCACGAACTGTTTTAGATACGCCATGGGCAGAAAAAATAAGGATACTGTCGTCTGGGACATCATTGAGATCTTCGATAAATATTGCGCCAAGTTCTTTAAGACGGTTAACTACGTAGCGATTATGTACAACTTCATGGCGAACATAAACAGGAGCACCAAATAGCTCAAGCGCGCGTTCAACGATAGTAATAGCTCGATCTACTCCAGCACAAAAGCCACGAGGATTAGCGAGTATAATCTGCATATTAGTCAGTCTTTTTAGCATAATTGCTTAGGATGTAAAATCCAATACCTAAACAAATCGCACAATCAGCAATATTAAAAGTTGGGTAGTGCCAATCACCAAAATTGACATCTAGAAAGTCGACAACAAATCCATGGTAAAGACGGTCAAATAGGTTTCCTAATGCACCACCTAAAATTAATGCTAATGAAAAATTTTCTAATTTTTGCTTATGGTTACTGCGATATAACATATAAACAATTACGACACTAACAGCAAAAGCTACGGCAGCAAGTATCCATCGTTGACCTTCAAAAATACTGAAAGCTGCGCCAATATTATGTACATAGGTGATAGAGAAGAAGGGTAAAAGATTTACAGATTCAAATAAGTAAAAATTATTTATAATCCAGAATTTACTTGCGATATCGATAATAAAAACTACAACCGCAAATAATAACCAGTGAAGTCCGTTATCTTTTTTCATATAATTTATGCTCATTATTATAATACCGCCGACAATCGTCGGCGGTAAGTGTTCTTAATTGCTATAAAATTATTTTTATAGCCCTATTTATTTTTATATCACTTAGGCAAAATGTCTAACTTCACCATTACCATGAATGTTTTGTTCACAACGTTTACATAAGTGAGTGGTTGGGTTGTTATCAACTGTAAAATGCCAGCAACGAGGACATTTATCGCCTTGTGCTTTAGCAAGCTCAATTTTAAGACCTTGAATATCACTTTGTACCGCATGTTGTGGTGCATTTTCTAAAGGTTTCACCGTCGCTTGTGAAGTCAGTAATACAAAGCGTAATTCGTTTTCTAATTTAGCGAGAGCCGTTGCTATTTCGCTATTAGCATAAAGGGTTACCGCTGCTTCAAGTGATCCCCCGATAACTTTATCATTACGGCCTTGTTCTAAAACTTTATTGACTTCACTTCGAATAGCTAAGATTTGAGCCCAATAAGCACTGTTTAATGTTTCACTATCTGATAAGGTAAATAGCAAGGTATACCATTCATCTTCAAATACAAATTCAGATTTTTCAGAAGCAGGTAGATATTGCCAAATTTCATCAGCAGTGAATGATAAAACTGGTGCAATCCAACGAACCATTGCTTGAGCGATATGATATAACGCAGTTTGACAACTATGGCGCGCAACACTATCGCTTTTTGCTGTATATTGACGATCTTTGATAATATCTAAATAGAATGAGCCCATTTCGATTGAGCAAAATTGCATAATACGTTGTACGACTCTATGGAAATCGTAGTTTTCATAAGCTTGAATGATTTGCTCTTGAGCTTCTTTAGCTATACTGACAGCCCAACGATCAAGTACTACCATATCTTCTGGTTTAACCATATCTTTAGCTGGATCGAAACCATTTAAGTTAGCCAGTAAGAAGCGTGCGGTATTACGAATACGACGGTAGCTATCGGCTGCACGTTTAATGATTTCATCTGAATAACTCATTTCGCCTGAATAATCAGTCGATGCAATCCACAAACGTAAAATATCTGCCCCAAGTTTATTCATCACTTCTTGTGGGGTCACAATGTTACCAAGTGATTTAGACATCTTACGTCCTTGTCCATCGACCACAAAACCGTGAGTTAATACTTGTTTATACGGTGCTTTGTTATCAATTGCCGTTGATAGCATTAATGAAGACATAAACCAACCACGATGCTGATCTGAACCTTCTAAGTACATATCGGCTTCGTGTCCTGCAAATTCAGGACGCACGCCAACCACTGAGTAGAATGTTGAGCCTGAATCAAACCATACATCTAGTGTATCGGGCACTTTACGATAATCATCAGCATCAGGACCTAATAAATCTTTAATATCGGCATCCCACCATGCTTGAATACCGTTTTGTTCAACCAATTTAGCCACTTTCTCAACTAGTTGTAGTGTGTCTGGATGTAACTCTTCAGTTTCTTTATGCACAAATAGCGTCATAGGCACGCCCCATGTGCGTTGACGTGAAATACACCAATCAGGACGGTTCGCTACCATAGTTTCAATTCGAGCTTGTCCCCAATCTGGAATCCAACGAACTTGTTTGATCTCTTTTAGTGATTGAGCACGTAAACCTTGTTTATCCATACTGATAAACCATTGTGGTGTTGCACGGTAGATAACAGGCGTTTTATGTCGCCAGCAACAAGGATAGCTATGTTCAATATTTTCAAAGTGTAGTAAAGCATTGCGTTCTTTTAATAGTTCAACTACCACTTTATTGGCTTTGAAAACAAATAAACCATCTAAACCAACACCTGTTCCAGGTAAATAACAGCCATTGCCACCAACAGGGTTAGCAACTTCAAGCCCATATTTTTGACCAACTAAAAAGTCTTCAACACCGTGACCAGGCGCCGTGTGCACTGCACCTGTACCTGCGTCAACTGTCACATGTTCACCAAGTACAATTGGTTCATCAAACTCAAGGAAAGGATGTTTAAAGCGTAATAGCTCAAGCGCATCACCTTTACAGCTGCCAAGTACTTTCCATTCTGAAATTTCGGCACGTTTCATGACTGATTCGACCAGATCAGCGGCTAAAATTAAGCATTCTTTATCGTTTATTTGTACTAGTTGATACTCAAATTCAGCATTTAAGGCAATACCTCGGCTGGCAGGTAATGTCCAAGGTGTTGTCGTCCAAATCACGGCATAAATAGTTAGGTCGGTATTAACACCAAATTTACTTGCAACAGCTTGGTTATCTACGGCTTTGAATTTTACATCTATTGCGGGCGATGATTTATCATAATATTCGACTTCAGCTTCCGCTAAAGCTGACATACAATCTGTACACCAATAAACTGGTTTAGCACCTTTGACTAAATGCCCATTTTGAATCACTCTACCTAAAGCACGAATAATATTCGCTTCAGTATCATAGTCCATTGTACGGTATGGATTTTGCCAATCCCCAAGCACACCCATGCGAATAAAATCAGCTTTTTGTAATTCAACTTGTGAAGCAGCATAATCACGACAAATTTGGCGAAACTCAGCTGGTGTTACTTTTACACCTGGTTTACCGACTTGCTCCTCGACTTTTTGCTCAATCGGCAAACCATGACAATCCCATCCTGGAATATATGGGGAGTCATAACCACTTAAGCCTTTTGATTTGATAATAATGTCTTTAATAATTTTATTAACGGCATGACCAATATGAAGTTTTCCGTTTGCATAAGGAGGGCCATCATGCAGAATAAAAGCTTTTTTGCCTTTTTTGCCTTGACGGATTTTGCGATAAAGTTCTTTATCGTACCAATTTTGCAACATCGCCGGTTCACGTTTAGCAAGATCACCTCGCATAGGGAATCCGGTTTCCGGTAAATTCAATGTGTTTTTATAGTCTGTCATGCTGATTTATTCCAGTTAATTTTTGTTGAAACTACTTTTTAATTGGTTAATTTTGCACTGATCTGTTTCGCAGTGCAAACATCTTGTGCAATTTGTTGTTTTAAATCGGTTAGCGAATCAAATTTTTTCTCGTCGCGTAACTTATGAACGAATATAACGTCTAAATATTGTCCATAAATATCACCTGAAAAGTCAAATAGATTAACCTCTAAAATAGCCTTTTTGCCTTCAATGGTTGGTCTTATACCGATATTGGCAATGCCATGATAATGCTGATTACTACAACAGTTTTTGACTTTTACAAAATAGACGCCTTGTAAAGCGGGTTTTTTTCGATTTAAATGAATATTGGCTGTCGGAAATCCTAATTGTCTGGCTAACGCATTGCCATGAACCACTTTCCCTTCAATGGCATAATTACGGCCTAAAAGGCAATGAGCCAATTTAAAATCACTATTAAATAACGCCTCACGAACAGCCGTACTGCTGATCCTTAAATCATTCCAAACAAACGTAGGCATACTCTCAACTACAAATTGATTGTTATGAGTATATTGTTGTAAAAGATTAATATCACCTTTACGCTCACGACCAAATCGGAAATCATCACCAATAACAATATATTTAGCTTGTAATTTGTTTATCAACCAATCTTGAATAAAATCTGGGGCTAACATATTGGCAAAGGTTTGGGTAAATGGCACCGCAATAATATAGTCGATACCCAATTTTTTAATTAATTCCACTTTTTCTTTAAAAGACGTTAACCTAGCGGGAGCATTTTGTTTGCAAAAAAACTCTAAAGGTTGAGGCTCAAATAACATAACCACTGTTGGTAAGTTTAATTTCTTACTTTGTTTTATTAAATGGTTAATTAATTGTTGGTGTCCTAAATGCACGCCATCAAAGTTGCCCAATGTAAGTACACATTGAGTAAATTGATTGTTTAAATTATCAATACCGCGAATGATCTTCATGAAAGCGTGCTATTAATTGTGATGTTTTAACTAAAATAGCTGTGAATTATACCAATCTTTCTTAAAGATGCACGTAATATAAAGTTGATTTGTATTTGATTTTGGGATTTTGATGAATAATCAATTCCCATAC
>CALYPO010000061.1 GCA_945276085.1 uncultured Gilliamella sp. | reverse complement strand
TGGGTATTGAATAATATGGTTCCACCAACATTAAGCACCTATAGTGAGTTAAAAAATAATATTTATCGTTCTGGTTCGATAACGATTTGGGTTAATGAACAAGGTAAGCGTGTGGCGGCGGATTGCCCCGGTGCGCAAAAAAAACAAGTCGCACTATGGCCAGTATCATTAGAAAACTTTCTATTAACCAAAGAGAAAAGACGGGCTTTATTGCCACCAATTGATAAACGTTGTCCGGTAATGGGGCAAGATGTTTTTATGTCACTCAATATTGTTGGACTAAATGATAAACAATTGCTTAGGGCATTGCCCGGCAATAATCAAGTCACTGTTGATTTAACACCAGAGGGGGGATATGGAGAAAAATGGTGGTTTTTAGATGGCAATCTTATTGCACATTCGATGGATAGTGATAAAGTTGCAGTCACTTTATCACAAAAAGGTGAACACTTTTTATTATTGTTAGATGAAAGTGGTCAAATTGCACGTGTCAAATTTAGCTTCAATTAATGAGGATTAACTTATGGCTATAGAACGAACTTTATCAATTATCAAGCCAAATGCAGTTCGTAAACAGATAATTGGTGAGATTGAAACGCGTATATCACAAGCAAAATTGAATATCATTGCATTAAAAATGTTGAAATTAACACAAGAACAAGCGGCGGGCTTTTATGCTGAACATCAAGGTAAACCGTTTTTTGACAATTTAGTAAAATTTATGACATCTGGTGCAATTGTTGTGCAAGTACTTGAAGGTGAAAATGCAATTCAACGCTATCGTGAATTGATGGGGCCAACTGATTTATCTAAAGCGGCTGCGGGCACGTTGCGAGCAGATTTTGCTGACAGTGTGACTGAAAATGCAGTACATGGCTCGGATTCAGCAGCATCAGCCGAAAGAGAGATTGCTTACTTTTTTGTCGAAAATGAAATAATAGGAAGCTAAAGCAGTTTATAAAATGAAGATGTTATGTGAGTTAGCAACAACATATTGTGCAACCAGACATCTAAAAATATTTATGATTAATCATCTCTATCAAAATTGCGTGATGGTCTTTGAGAATGTTAATTAACAAGCAGCAATCATTAGTCACTCAATCATAAAAAAGTAGGTTGCTGCTTTTAATATAACTATTAGTTATAACCATGTAAAAATTTATTATTTATTTACCTCAGTTATTTGCTGTTAGACTTTAGCTGTACTTAACTCTATCCTTATTTGGGGAAATCAAGATGAAATTTTTAACTAAAACGCTAACAGTAGTAGCATTAATTGGTAGTTTATTAGGAACGAATTCTGCTTTTGCAGATCGTTTAGATGATATTGAAAAACGCGGTGAAATTAAAATAGCCGTATTTGATAGCAATCCGCCGTTTGGCTTTATTGATGAAAAAACGAATAAAATTGCAGGGCTTGATGTTGATTATGCTAATGAAATTGCTAAAGCATTGAATGTAAAAGTTGATCTTGTTCCAACTAATCCGGCTAACCGTATTCCCTTACTAACCTCACAAAAAGCCGATCTGATTGTAGCAAACTTTACGGTTACTGATGAACGCGCTAAAACAGTCGATTTTAGTTTACCTTACTTTGCTACCGGGCAAAAATTTATTGCCAAAAAAGGGTTATTAAAATCGCCTGATGATTTAAAAAATTTACGCATTGGTGCTGATAAAGGTACGGTAATGGAAATTACTTTACGTGAAAAGTATCCAACAGCTAAAGTAATCTCCTATGACGATACGCCTTTTGCTTTTACTGCATTGCGTAATGGTGTGGTACAAGCTATAACTCAAGATGATGCTAAATTAATTGGGTTACTTGCTAATGTGCCTGACGAACAACGCGCCGCATTTGAAATTTCGCCATTTAGTATTACCCAAGAGTATCAAGCTGTTGGTATTCCAAAAGGGGAAACCCGTTTGAAAGAAAAGGTTGACCAAATACTATTAAAACTTGAAAATGATGGTGAAGCATTAACGATTTATAATCGTTGGTTTGGACCAGAAACCAAATCAGCTATGCCGCGCGGTGATTTTAAAATAGGTCAAGGTTTATAATTTATGTTTGAGCAGTTACTAGAACCACGTTACTTATGGTGGTTATGGGATGGTTTTTTAGTCACTATCGCTATTTCGGTTTTAACAATCATTTTATCTACTGTATTGGGTTTTTTGCTAGTTATTGCTCAACAAAGTCATATCAAATTTATCAAAGGCGTTGTAGTTAGCTATAACGCCATTTTTCGTTATTCGCCATTATTGCCTCAACTGTTTTTTTGGTACTTTGGCATTGGAAGTTTATTACCTGCTGAATTTAAAATGTGGTTATTTGATGAACCACAGATTAATTTATTTTTGTTCACTTTAAAAATGCCGTCATTTGAATTTATTATTGGTTTGATTGCTTTAACATTTTATTCTAGTGCGTTTATTGCTGAAGAATTTCGAGCAGGAATATCTGGTGTGAGTAAAGGGCAACAGCAGGCATCGTCGGCACTCGGGTTGACTTGGTGGCAAAGTATGCGTTTTATTATTTTGCCGCAAAGTTTTCGTATCGCATTCCCACCATTAATTGGTCAATATATGAATATTATCAAAAATTCATCCCTGACCATGGCCATTGGCGTCTTAGAGTTGTCTTACGTTTCTCGACAAGTAGAAACTGAATCGCTTAAAACTTTTCAGGATTTTGCCATTGCAACGTTTTTATATATTTTAGCTATAGTGATTGTAGGTACGCTCGGCAATATTTATCAGGCAAAACGACTGCAATTTGGTAACAAGGTTTAGTTATGGAACTTAAAGGTTTAGCACTTATTTGGAATAACCTGGATTATTTAATGTGGGGAAACTTTCCTGGCGGCATTTTCTTGACACTATTAATGAGCATTGCCGCTATCTTTTTTTCCACACTTTTGGGGATTTTAGCTGGGGTAGGCTTAACGGTGGCCAAAGGTATATGTCGCTATATATTAATTAGTTTATTGGGTTTTTTAAGAGCTATTCCTGTGATTATGCTAATTTTTTGGACTTACTTTTTATTACCTATATTGCTTGATATTGATGTGCCAGCTATAGCTACAGTGATATTCGCGTTATCCTTAATTGGCGCGGCTTATATTGGTCATTCAGTTTATGCGGGTATGATTGCGATTGCCAAAGAACAGTGGCAAGCAGCCTATTCGTTAGGTTTGACTAAAAGACAAGTTATTATTTTTATTATTTTGCCGCAAGCACTAAAAATGATGTTGCCATCTTTCGTTAATCAATGGGTTTCACTCATTAAAGATACCTCTTTAGCTTATATTGTTGGTGTGGCTGAATTTACTTTTGTTGCAACACAAATCAACAATCGTAGTATGGTTTATCCAACCGAGATATTTTTATTTGTCATTGTCGTTTATTTTATTATTTGCTGGTTGTTGGATTTTTCTTTATCTATGCTATCAAAAAGTCGGTTATTTCGTATTCACTGATCATTATTGTTGAACCGCCAAACTAACCATAATTTCTGATTATGTTAAGTTTGGTAAAATCATTATCCCTTTATCAAATATAGCCTTATTCCACTTTACTTGGGCGTATCAAACCGAAATGGAATTTATATTTGAAATTTATTGCATTAAGGTTGTATTAAGATTTATTGATTAAATTAGTTCACATTATAAATAATATTGGTTTTTTTTATGTGGAACAATGTGAATACTCAACTTTTTTTACTCATTAATGCATCAGAACAAGCTTCAAAAACATTTGTCTATTTTGCTGTTTTTTGTGCAAATTATTTAGTATATTTGCCTGTCATTGTTTTAGGCATTTATTGGTTTTTACAGCCTTCTTGTCGACAATTAATTATTAAAATTGTCATTGGTTTAGCTTTGGCATTATTGGTCACGTTTATTCTTCGCCATCTCTTTTATTCACCGCGTCCTTTTGCACAAAATATAGGGACCAATTATTTATATCACGATAAAACAAGTTCATTTCCTAGCCAACATGCGGTTTTTGTTTGGACTATTTGTTTAGTCATTTGCTTAAATTACGGTGCTAAATTAAAAAAACTTCTAATGCTATTTACTGTTGTGGCTATTTTAGTCTGTTGGAGCCGAGTCTACTTAGGTGTCCATTGGCCATTAGACATAGTGGGGGGCTTTATAGTGAGTTTAATTTCAGCTTATGTAATACAAAAGTTATGGCCGATTATTTATAAATTACTATCAATGATTTTTATTCGCTGATCAGTATTTTAATTAAATAAACATCATTCATTTTTACATATTCATTAACGTTGATAGCTAAACACGAACTTCCTTTAGGGATAGGTATAAATGTAGTATAGGTTTTTTATGAAAAGAATAATTCAAATGCTTTTAACTCGTCCTATATCACTGCGTACGCTCATTGTGTCAGTTGCAGTATATCAAGCGACAATTTTGAATATCAGTTTTTACAAACAAGTTTTAATCAAATTATCTTTAGATTCTATTGAAAATATTGCCTTTTTTATATCCATGCCTGTTGTTGTTTTTTGTGTGATTTTTATCCTGCTCACTCTGCTATTAAATCAATGGTTAGTTAAAATAGTAGCAAGTAGTTTAGTCATAATCGGTTCAGCACTCTCTTATTTTATGCTCAGATTTGGCATTATGATTGATCGCAGTATGTTGCAAAATACGTTAGAGACGAGTTTTACTGAATCGGCATCGTTGATAACCTTTGAATTAATAAACTGTATTTTACTGTTAGGGATTTTACCCAGTATTGTCATTATACTTGTTAAAATTAAACCAAGAACGATAGGATTATATTTTTTATTTAAGCATGTCATGATTGTATTATTAGCACTGTTATTGGTTGGGCTTATTGCGCTTATTTTTTATAAAAATTATGCTACGTTTATGCGTAATAATAGCAAAATAATCAAATATCTACTCCCATCCAATTATATTGGTGCACTATACGGACAATATCAATTTGAACAAAATAAAAATCGCCCTTTTTTAACAATCGGTGATGATGCTCATCGGCAAGTCGTTAATAGTGATAGTGAAGCTATTAAAACAGTTGTTGTGTTAATAGTTGGCGAAACAGCGCGTAGTGAAAATTTTGCACTAAATGGTTATGGTAAAAACACAACGCCTTTGTTAAGCAAACGTGATGATGTTATCTCGTTTCAAAATACAACGTCGTGTGGTACCTATACTGCTTTTTCTATCCCTTGTATGTTTTCGAATATGTCACGTAAAAATTACGATGAAGCTTTAGCTTTACGTCAAGAAAATATACTCGATATTTTAAACAAACAAGGTATAAATGTAATTTGGTTGGATAATAATACTGGTTGTAAAGGTGTTTGTAACAGGATTGAAAATGAAAATATAACTAAAAAGTATCTAAATAGCGGTAGCAAACTTTGCCAAGATGGGGCGTGTTATGATGAAGTGCTTGTCAATGAGTTAGCCACAAAGCTGCAACATCTTGATAAAGATTCCTTAATTGTTTTACATCCTTTAGGTAGTCATGGTCCAAATTACTATCAACGTTATCCTGAACAATTTAGAACATTCACACCAACATGTGATACTAATCAGATAACTAATTGTGACTTAGGCAGTTTAGTGAATACTTACGATAATACGATTGTGTATACTGATTATATTATCAATCAAACAATTGAACTTTTACAACGTAAGCAAAATAAATATAACACGATGCTGATCTATTTATCCGATCATGGCGAATCGTTGGGTGAAAATGGTCTATATTTACACAGTTTTCCTTATTCAATTGCGCCAACACAACAAACTAAAATTCCATTTATTTTGTGGATTTCAAAGCATTTAGCAAACTTAAATCATATCAATACAGCATGTATACAAAATCATGCAAAACAGGACCTTTTATCGCATGATAATTTGTTTCATTTATTATTAGGCATTTTTGCTATTCAGACTAAAGAGTATAATCAATCACTCGATAGCTTAAATTCTTGTAAAAATGCTCGTGGATAGGTTTTAAAAATCATGAAAATATTAATTGTTGAAGACGATAATCTGTTACAAAAAGGGTTGTATGATGGTATCACCGCGAATGGTTATGTTTGTGAAGTGGCGGCAACAGGGGAACAAGCTGAACAACATTTACTATTTGGACAATTTAGTTTGATTATTTTAGATCTTGGCTTGCCCGATTGTGATGGACTTGAGCTTTTAACACGCTGGCGTAAAAATAAAATTAGTATCCCCGTATTGATTTTAACCGCTCGAGATACTATTGAAGATAGGGTTCAAGGATTAGATCTTGGTGCGGATGATTACTTAATTAAACCCTTTGCTTTGACTGAATTATTAGCACGCATTCGAGCGCTGATACGTCGGCATCAGGGAATTGCCGAAAACCTTATTAGTTATGGTCCTATCACCATTGATATAAAACAACAAAAGACCATTTTGTCTAATCAAGAAGTGATGCTAACCCCTAAGGAATTTATTGTGTTATCTCGATTAATGTTAAAAGCCGGTGAAAAAGTCCATCGAGATCTGTTGCAAAATGATTTGTATGATTGGCAAAGTGATCCGAGTTCAAATGTACTGGAAGTTTATATCCATGGGCTACGAAATAAACTGGGTAAAAATTTAATACGTACTGTAAGAGGTTACGGTTATCAGCTTAATACTCAAGACGATTAACCATGCACAATCAATTAAGAAAAAATGTTATGATCATAAATTCTATCAGTAAAATTCGTCACACAATTCGCTGGAATCTATTTTTTACTTTGGGCGCTATTATGCTGATTTGTCAAATCATCACCGTGTTTTGGTTATGGCATGAAAGTAAAGAACAGATTGATGTTTTAGTGAATTTAACTTTAAGCCAAAATAAAATTGACGAAGTTGTCGAACATGAGGAACTTGAAGCTATCTTTGCTTTGTTTTGTTCAGCTTTTTCGATGATGCTAGTTACGTTATTTTTAGCTTATAAGGCAATTAAATGGATAACAAAACCACTAGAAGTTCTTGAGCACGATCTTAACCAACGTACTGAGGAAAATCTTAAACCCATTGCCCCAATTAGTAATATGCGAGAGATCAAATCGATTACTACGGTATTAAATAATCTATTTTTAAGATTGAATAACACGTTATCACAAGAGCGGCTTTTTACCGCTGATGTTGCTCACGAAATGCGAACACCTTTAGCCGGTATTCGTCTCCATTTGGAATTATTAGAAACTAAACATCACATTGATTGCCATGAATTAATTGAGCGAATTGATCGTTTGGTCAATACAGTTGAACAATTATTGATGCTAGCTAGAGCCAGTCAAAAATTTACTATTGGTCAATATCAAAAAATTAATTTTTATCAAGATGTCATGATTCCATTAACCGATGAGTTAAGCGAATTAACTTCGCAAAAAAATCAGTTAGTTTTGTGGCAGGTTATTGACCATACTGTAACATTTAATGGTGATGCGACGTTAATTCGTCTATTAGTACGTAATTTAGTTGAAAACGCTCATCGATATAGCCCCGAAAATACTAACATCACTGTTAGTTGCCTTAAGGACGACAAAGATATCGTTATTTCGGTTATCGATGAAGGGATGGGCATTGATGAGTCAAAAAGTGAAAAACTGACCCAAGCTTTTTTCCGTATGGATAGAAAACATAATGGAATAGGGCTTGGGCTAAGTATCGTTAATCGTATATCTAATTTACATCATGGCGTATTCACCCTTAACAATAGACAAGATAATATTAAAGGTGCAGTAGCAACATTGCGCCTTACTGATTCACCTCGTTAACTAATTGAGTGATTAACTGATTGTGTTTGTTTTCTCTGATTAATGAAGCTAAAAACCGTTGCCAAGTGCGTTCAATTTTGGCTCTAGCAAAATAAGAAACATAATTAGCGATAGGAATCAATGTCGAATTACCAATGTTATCAATAATAATTAAGCGATTTGCTTCTGGTGATAAATGTTGAAATAAAATATTTTTACTTTTGATTGTCATGGTAATAATTCGATCATTTAACAATGCTGTTTTTAATGCTTTTAGCGAAATGACTAATGCATCAAAATATTGTTTGGTTAGCTGTTCATCCAACAAATATTTTTCAAGTGGAGTCGCTATTTCACCGTTATAATCACGAATGAGTTCAAACACATGACCTTGGCCATAATTGGTGTTTACCGGACCGTAATATTGTGCTAACGCATCCCATGATATGTGGCGTTTAATAAGATGCTTATAATAGGCTATTTCGCGGTTGGTTTCTTCTTCTGCCCCGTCATTATAATTGACTTTGATGCACTTATTCGGATCATCTGGGTGATGATAGCATTTACGGTGTAACCCCTTGCTTATATAATCTTTATCGGTAAGTTGAATTAAATTTTCCATCTAATTTTTAATGCGTTATTAATAGTTCGCTTAGAGTTTATCAGCAAGTGTTTTCGCATGCCATGATTTTTTATTTAAAATGTAGCGCTTTTATTATATTTCTGTATAATATTGCAACCCACGTTACAACAGTGTTTTTCCCAACACTGTTTTCGGTTGTCAAAGTTAATGTAACAACTCGAAGGGGTTAGTTAGTTAATAGCAACAATCAAAAAGTGTAAATAAATCAAATGATTTATTAACGTGAGATTAATTAAAAATTGGATAATTACGAATGAGTACTTTTTCAGCTAAACCAGAAACAGTTAAACGCG
>CALYPO010000060.1 GCA_945276085.1 uncultured Gilliamella sp. | reverse complement strand
GATGTCGCACAGGATTTTACATGAGCTTAATCGGTCAACCTGATGAATCGCTCGTTGTTGATGCTTGGCTCAAATCCATGCATGATGTCCTCAGTGTAACATCACAAAACCAAATACCCGAATTAAACGAATACCAATGTGGCACATACAAGATGCATTCATTGGATGAAGCCAAGGCTATTGCTGAAAATATAATTCACTCAGGTATCGGTATTTGTCATAATCAAGATATCGCATTAACCGACGCTCAACTTGCCACAATGGGTCACTAGGAGTTTTTTATGCCAAATGTTGTCATCGATTTTTTAGAAGGTCGTACTATTGAACAAAAACGAGAAATGGCGAAACGTGTAACGGAAGCGATTGTTCAAACGCTTAATTGTAAGCCTGAAGCAGTACAAATTATTATGCACGAATTATCCAAAGATCAGCTAGCAAATGGCGGTGAGCTAAGAATTGATAAGGAATAATACTTTTTTAATTCTGTTATTAATAGTGATTAATCCAGCTCTATACTCGACATCTATTGCATAACAAAATAGTACGCAAATCTAAAAAAACCTCAAAAAATCATCACTAATTTTTTGAGGTTTAAATATATCAATTATTTTTGCTTTAACTAGTGTTGACCATTTTTCATGCCACATCCTACCAATTATCAATAATGTAAAAATGTGTTTAATGATCGCAGTGATGAAGATGAAGCAAATGTCCCATTTTATTAGCTTTGGTTTCTAAATAGTGTTCGTTATTTGGATTCTCGCCTACTTCCAAAGGAACTCTTTCTGTAACTTGAATTCCAGCTTGTTCTAACACTCTTATCTTTTCAGGATTATTAGTTAGTAAACGAATTTGTGATACACCAAGCAGTGTCAGCATATCAGCACAAAGTTTAAAATCACGCTCATCAGCAGCAAATCCTAACTGCTCATTCGCTTCCACCGTATCAAGCCCTTGGTCTTGCAGGGCATAAGCTCTAATTTTATTTAATAAACCGATATTACGACCTTCTTGCCGATGATAGATTAAAATGCCTTGACCTTCTTTTGCAATTTGTTTTAAAGCTGCTTCTAATTGAAAACCACAATCACACCGTAAACTAAATAACGCATCACCCGTTAAACACTCCGAATGCACTCTGGTTAAAACAGATGTTGCCTTTGAAATGTCACCAAAAACTAATGCGACGTGATCCTTGCCAGTTGCAATTTCTTCAAAACCTACCATAGTGAAACAACCCCATGGTGTTGGTAGTTTCGCTTCTGCGACATGTTTTAATTGCATTATTATCTCCGTATTAAATGAATTACATAAACGAGAATCTATTAAAAATAAACCACATTTATGATAAAATAGACAGCACAATATGCTTAGTTGAGTTTTTAAATGGGGTTAGTTATAAAAAAAACAATAGCTGCATTGGCTATTTTTTTAGTCGTACCATTGTTTATTATAGTCATAAATTGGCATTGGCTACCAGACACATTGAACGATAAATCAGAATATTTTTTTTGGGTTACTGAAACAGCAAGTTACCCATGGGCAATAATAACATCAATATTTTATTTCATTTTATTTTGTGCTTTGCTAGTCAGCAAAACAGATAAAATGTTAAAAAAGATTGTATTAGTATGGTTGGTTCTCGTGAGTGCTGTCCTCAGCGGACAAGTGATAAAATCTATCATAAAATCACAAACAGCAGAATCAAGACCTTTCGTCTTATGGATAACAAAAGAACATAATACAACTGACCAATATTTTTATTCATTAACCAAGCCAGAAAGAGCCGCTTTTATCAAAGAATCATTAATCAATTCATCTACAATACCGAATTGGTTATCCAAACACTGGCAAAATGAAACAGGGTATTCTTTTCCCTCTGGTCATACACTATTTGCAGCAACATTTGCTTTTTTAGCCATTGTGCTACTTAACTTCAGGCGTAATTATATCTTTATATCGTTGATTGTGATATGGACGGTATTAATAGAAATAAGTCGATTATTACTAGGTATGCATACTCCTATAGATTTAATATTATCCGTCATCATTGGTTGGGGTATTGCATTAATCTGCTATTTTTATGCTAAAAAATGGCATATAGTAACGTAATCATTTACCCAGTTTTTGCGTTACTAAACGATTTAATGCCTTTAGATAAATCGGTAACAGGTTGTTTAACCGATAAATGGATAACAATAAAGAATAAAAAGTATTAAAAAGAAGAAAGGTCAACATTATGAAATTAATTTTATCGATTATATTGATTATTGCTATTTTTGCATTGTCTATTGCTTTAGGTGCAGCCAATGATCAAGTGGTGACATTTAATTATTTAGTTGCTAAATCAGAATTACGCTTATCTGTTCTGCTGGCAATTTTATTTGGCAGTGGTTTTCTGGTAGGTTGGTTTGTCACGGGTTACTTCTTTTTAAAATCGAAATTACAACACTCATCAACTAAACGCAAACTAAACAAATTACAAAAAAAGTATGATGAAGATATCGCAATAAATCAAAAAGCAACATTAACAAAAATTAATTAAGAATAGACGATTATGTTTGAACTGTTATTTCTGTTACTTCCTATCGCAGCCGCTTACGGTTGGTATATGGGTGACAGAAATGCAAAACAAAAATACTTAAACCAATCCAACCGGCTATCGCGCGAATATGTTGATGGCTTAAACTTTCTTTTATCAAATCAAAAAGATAAAGCTGTTGATTTGTTTTTAGATATGTTAAAAGAAGATGACAGCACCCTTGAGGCTCATTTAACTTTAGGAAACTTATTCCGTTCACGTGGTGAAGTTGATAGAGCCATACGCATTCATCAATCTTTAATGGAAAGTTCAGCATTGACGTTCGAACAACGCCTATTGGCAATACAGCAACTAGGGCGAGATTATATGGTTGCCGGTTTTTATGATCGTGCCGAAGAAATGTTCTTACAGTTAATTGATGAAGATGATTTTCAACAATATGCATTACAACAATTGATTATCATTTATCAATCAACCAGTGAATGGATCAATGCGATTAATGCAGCCTCTAAATTAGTCAGATTAGGTAACATTAAATACAAGACAGATATTGCACAATTTTATTGCGAGTTAGCCGCTATTGCTATGTCTGCTGATGATATGGAAAAAGCTTATAACCTGTTACAAAAATCAGCTGCCGCTGATGCTAAATGTGCGCGTACCTCGCTCATGCTGGGTCGGGTATTAATGATACAAAACAAGAAAGAACAAGCCATTGAATCATTCAAACAAATTTTAACGCAAGATAAAGCCTTTATCGGTGAGGCATTACCTTTATTAAAAACATGTTATTTAGAATTAAATCAACCCGAACAGTTTAAACAATTTCTACAATTATGCGTTGATCAAGATAGTGGCAATGTTGCTGAATTAATGCTTGCCGATATAGTCGAAAAACAAAGCGGACTTGATGCTGCCCAAAACTACATGTATCGGGAATTACTCAAACACCCTAATTTAAAAGGGTTTTATCGATTGATGAATTACCACGTAGCCGATGCCGAAGAAGGTCGAGCAAAAGAAAGTCTTTCACTTTTACGTAAAATGGTTGGCGAACAGATCAAAACCGTCCCTAATTATCGCTGTATTAAATGCGGGTTTACGGTCAATTCCATTTACTGGCTATGTCCTGCTTGTCGTTCTTGGTCAACCATAAAACCTGTTCGTGATTTTGAACAACATTCAGATAATTAATAAGAGCTTTATATGTATTTAATTGATTCTCACTGCCATTTAGATAGCTTAGATTTTAGCAACAAATCGATTGATGAAGTATTGCAAGACGCAATACGTCACGATGTTAAACACTGCTTAAGTGTAGCAACCACGCTTTCAGGCTATGAATCGATGAGAGATTTTTTAAAACCCTATACTAAACAGTGCTCATTTTCATGCGGTATTCATCCTCTTAATTTAGAAGAAGAAAGCTATGATGCCGATCGCTTTGAAACATTGGCAAGCCAAGATAATGTAATTGCGCTGGGCGAAACTGGGCTTGATTATTACTATCAACAAGATAATCTTGAACAACAACAAGCAAACTTTAAAGAACATATTCGGTTAGGTCGTAAACTCAATAAACCTATCATTGTTCATACACGCAATGCACGCCAAGACACCTTAAGAATCTTAAAAGAAGAGCATGTTTATTCTGGGGTCTTACACTGTTTTACCGAAGATATCGATACGGCCAAACAATTGCTAGATATCGGTTTTTATATCTCTTTTTCGGGCATTATCACCTTCAAAAATGCTGAATCATTACGTGAAGTTGCCAGATATGTCCCCATGGATCGTATTTTAGTTGAAACCGATTCACCTTATTTAGCACCTGTTCCCTATCGAGGGAAAGAAAACCAGCCAGCTTATGTTCGTGAAGTTGCTGACTATTTGGCAGTATTGAAAGGTGTTTCTATAGACGAAATAGCACGACAAACAACGAATAACTTTTGTCAATTATTTAATTTACAAGGGGCGTTACATGAGTAATAAGTTAACCATAGATTGGGATGATTTTTTAACGAATTATTGGCAAAAAAAGCCAGTTATTTTACGTGATGCTTTTAAACACTTTGTTGATCCTATCACGCCTGAAGAACTTGCAGGTTTAGCGATGGAAGAAGAGATTGATAGCCGAATAGTTACCAACAAAAATGGGAAATGGGATGCTCAATTTGGTCCTTTTATCGACTTTAGCCATTTAGGTGAAAACCATTGGAGTTTGCTGGTACAAGCAGTTGACCACTGGCATGAACAAGCAGCCACCTTAGTTGCCCCTTTTAAATGCTTGCCTCAATGGCAATTTGAAGATCTGATGATTTCTTACGCAACAGATAAAGCAGGCGTGGGGCCTCACATTGACAATTATGATGTATTTATCATACAAGGCAAGGGATGCCGACGTTGGCAAGTTGGCGACCGAAACGAACACTACAAACAATTTAGTGCTCACAAAGCATTGCTACATGTTGAAAGTTATCAACCCATCATTGACGAAGAAATTACAGCAGGCGATATTCTGTATATACCGATAGGCTTTCCACATAATGGTGTCTCAATCGGCGAATCGCTTAGTTATTCAGTCGGTTTTAGAACCCAAACGTCTCAAGAACTATTAAGTGGCTTTGCCGATTATGTTATCGACAACCTACCCAATGGCATATTTTATCAAGATCCCAACTTAACATTACCTAAAGATTCCTATCGAATACAATCCTATGAATTAGAAAAATTACAAAACCAGATAATTGAACTGGTTAGAACGCCTAAACTCTTTAACGATTGGTTTGGTAAACACATTACAATTCCAATGCATGAATTAAATATTGTTCCTGTCGAGCCACCATATCAATTTGATGAATTTGTATCGCTTTTAAAAACTAATAATCTGTGCCGAGTTCCGAGCATACGCATTCTAAAAGTAGGTGATTATGGCTATATTCATGGTGAAAAAATCCATTTGCCGATGCCGGTTATTGATCTTTTATGCCAAGAAGAAGAGCTTTATTATGAACAGCTAGAAGATGAATCGACTTTAAAGGTCATTTTGGATTTAGTCAATAAAGGCTATTGGTATTTTATCGAAGACTAATCAAGATTATCCGCTGGGGAACACTCAGCGGAAATTAGCTATCAATCAATTAAATTTAGAAACTAAGATTTACTTAATAAATCATCTATACCCTGTCACGATTCTTTACACAAAATAAAATTATCACTAGTTGATGCATCCTTTAATATTTTTATATATAAAGTTACTTACAAGAAATGATTATTTTCTAGCAAATAACCAATTGTAAAGGCTTTTAGCTTGGATTTTTAAAGTTTTTAAGTATATACTTTGCACCGCTTTTAAACGACCTTATTGAATTAGCCTACAACCTATTTTAAAAGGTAAAGTTTAAATAAGTAACTCACTATTCACAATCATTAGAGGTAAATATGAAAACTGCGATAGACCCAATTAAACAAGCTGAAAGTGAAACTGGATCCACCACAGCTTATCAAAAAAGAACGCTTTTTGCCTCTACAGTCGGCTATGCATTAGATGGTTTGGATATGATGATTTTAGGGGTCTGTTTTACCCTAATTCAAGCAACTTTTAATCTAACCAAAACCGATTTAGGAACATTAACTTCAGTAACATTATTAGGTGCTGTACTGGGCGGAATTCTTTTTGGAACCTTAGCAGACAAATATGGTCGTGTTAAAGTCTTTTCATGGACAATTATCATATTTTCTGTATTTACCGGGCTGTGTGCTATTTCACCAAATTATGAAAGCTTTTTAGTTTTCCGTTTTTTAAGTGGTCTTGGACTAGGTGGAGAATTTGGCATTGGCATGACGTTGGTGTCAGAAACATGGCCAAAGCATAAACGTTCAAGAGCGACATCGATTGTTGCGTTAGGATTTCAGTTAGGCATTATACTGGCAACCTTAACGGTAAATTTTGTAGGAGAAGCACACGGTTGGCGTTGGGCTTTTGCTGTCGGAGTACTTCCTGCTTTGTTTGTTGCCTGGACACGTAAAGGATTGAAAGAGCCAGAAATTTGGCAATCATTAAAAGATCAAAACAAAAATAAAATTGCATTAGGTAAACTATTTAAAAATGTCAAAACATCAGCAACCACGGTTGGTTTAACCATTGCTTGTGCCGTACAAAACTTTGGTTTTTATGGCATCATGACTTGGATGCCAACCATGATCGCAACCGAACGTGGTTTATCATTCAAAAATACGCTATTTTGGACGATATCCACCACAATTGGTATGTCATTAGGTATCTTAATTTTTGGTTGGCTATGTGACAAATTTGGACGCCGTCCTTCTTATATTGTCTTTCTATTAGTTTCAGCGTTATCTATCTGGTTTTACTTTCAACAAACCGATATGATCGTTTTGATTTTATTTGGTTCAGTCATTGGCTTTTTCGTCAACGGCATGATGGGGGGTTATGGGGCATTACTGGCCGAACATTATCCGACAGACGCTCGTTCAAGTGCTGAAAACATTATCTTTAATGTTGGACGAGGCATTGCTGGCGTATCACAAGTCTTAATTGCTTATTTAGCGACAGTTTATTCAATAAGCTACGCACTAGCGCTATTATCTGCGGCTTATCTATTATCCGCTGCTGCATTTATGTTTTTAATTCCAGAAACAAAAGGAAAAACGTTAGAATAATTTCTATTATTACAGGGCTTAACCCTGTAATAATACCGCCCAACATAGCAAAAATATCATGTGGTACACAAAAGTGAATAGTTCAATGCAATGACAATTATTTTGTACAATCTGTTGATTTGACGTTAATGGATAACATTTTTTTATTATTCAAGTAATAATCATATCGAATACCATCCATGAATATTTCTTTAAAATGAGCAATACCTTTGTTATCAGAACAATAAAGCTCAAGAATCTCTGTGCGAGATGATTGTTCAAACTCTGGTGAGGTTAATTCTACTTCTTCAATATTTTTTATTTCGTATTTATATATAAACTGATCGTTGTCCTTTAAAACATCCACTAACGTAAAATTCTCATCATAAACAATAGGAAGTTGTTTTTTCATTGAATCAATAACTATACGTTGATTTTTTTCTTTATAGCTCCCACTATCACAACCAAATAGCGCCAAACTCCATACCAATAATGCAGATATTTTTTTATATTTCATGCTATTACCCATAAGTAAAATTAATATTATTTTGTTTTTTCCATTTTAAATAAAACAATTAATAAAAAAATAAAAAGTCCCTATATAATTTGAATGAGGATTTTAATTTATATGGTTAAAATTTTACAACATAAAATATATTCTTATTTTAATAGTAAGCGTCAATATCAATACACTGTGTTAATTAAACTTTAGGTAATAACCTGATCGTTATCTTCTATCATTAGAAAATCATCATTTAATTAACTAACATAAATACATCATTTTGAGTTGATAATCTTCATTTTTTAAAATGATATTTAGATTCACATCTTTCTCAATAAACAAAATAAAAAAAGGGCTATTAATAGCCCTTTTCACCTTAATCGATACTCTACAATTTACCATCACAATCACTTGGTTTGAGATTAAGTGTTAATGCGTTACTATTATTGATATAGTAATTATGTGTAGCACCTTCAGGGAAAGCAAGTCTTAATGCTTTCTTCATTAAATCTGTACTACAATAATCGGTAAGTAAATTATTTAATAATGTCTTTTGAGTATTCTCAACTTTTAAATCATCTGGCGTCACACCTTTGACATCATATTTATAATTAATCGTGTTGTTTTCTTTGGATACATCCACCAGCGAAGTATTCTGATCAATATTCATTGGTAATGTTTGTTTAATATTTTTAATCACCGCATCTTGTGCAAGATTATAGTTACCCTCTTTTAACTTATTCAATATATCGTTACTTTCTGCTTTTGCTTGTTCAAAATAATCTTGTGTTTTATCGCTGATATCTGCACCTGTTTGCTGTACTTTCTGTTTAATATCATCAACAGTCGATTTAGAATTATCACAGTTAACTAAAAAAACACCTAATAATGCAAGCGTGATTACTTTAAAAAATTTCATTTTTTTGCCTTTATTCTAAGTTAAGTTTTAACACTATTATGAACAATGCATAATAGAACGTGATTTAAGATGTCTAGCTTAAAAATTTTTTGTAATAAAAGAGCCTGAGCAGCTCTTTTATCACGATATAAACATAAGATTAATTAGTATGCTCACCACCCGTTACACCATAAGTTTCTGCAGTGGTATAACTTGACTCTTCTGAAGCTAAATGTACATAAACCCCTGCAAGTTCAACCGGTTGCCCTGCTCTTTTAAGTGGTGTTTCTTTACCAAATTCAG
>CALYPO010000059.1 GCA_945276085.1 uncultured Gilliamella sp. | reverse complement strand
ATGATATGATGGCTCGTAATTATGGGGCAGTGAATTATCCAACGTCAGATCTGATGATTCTTTGGGGGAGTGAATATCTGAATTCGTCATGGAATGGATCAGGTTTACATAATCAAGCCATTGACGGTATCATCGCCGAAATCACCAAGAATGTCGATAATCAAGAAGCATTAATCCCACTAGGACGAGCGCTTGATCGTATTCTTACTCAAGAATACCCCATGATCCCCATGTGGTATAATAGCCAAACATTTTATGCTTACTGGAATAAATTTGGGCAACCAGACATCCAACCCACTTATGCAATAGGCGTGGATAGTTGGTGGTATGATGCTGATAAAGCAGCTAATTTATCTAAGAATAAGGAACATTGATATGCTCAATTATCTAATTCGTCGATTGATATTCATTATTCCAACACTGTTTGTTATTTTAACGATCAATTTTTTTATTGTACAAGTAGCTCCAGGTGGCCCAGTTGATCAAGCCTTAGCTATGATAGAAAATGATTCCAATGGTGGACAAAGTTTGTTACCCGGTGGTGAAAGCACTGCATCATCTTCGCTGCATCAAAAAAATGAGTCAAATTATCGAGGTGCTCGAGGACTTGATCCCCAAGTTGTGGCGATGATTGAAAAACAATTTGGCTTTGATAAACCCCTTTTTGAACGTTACATTGATACGCTCAAAAATTATCTTTCCTTTGACTTTGGTAATAGTTTTTTTAAAAGTGAATCGGTTTTAGGATTGATTGCTAAAAGCTTGCCTGTTTCGATTTCTTTAGGGCTTTGGAGTACGTTAATCGTTTATATGATTTCTATCCCTTTAGGTATTCGTAAAGCGGTTAAAGATGGTTCTGCATTCGATTTTTGGTCAAGTATGTTAATTATCATTGGTTATGCAATACCTGCTTTTTTACTAGCTGTTTTATTAATTGTATTGTTCGCCGGTGGCAGTTATTGGGATATTTTTCCGCTTCGAGGATTGATCTCAAATAATTTTGACCAACTCGATTTTTGGGGAAAAGTAAAGGATTATGCTTGGCATATCTGCTTACCAACCATTGCTATGGTGATCAGCGGTTTTGCTTCGTTGACGATGTTAACTAAAAATTTATTTTTAGATGAAATTCGAAAACAGTATGTTATTACTGCTCGAGCTAAAGGCTTAAGCGAAAGACAAATTTTATATAAGCATGTTTTTCGTAATGCGACATTATTGATTGTTTCAGGCTTTCCTGCTGCATTTGTTGGCATTTTATTTACTGGTTCGTTGTTAATAGAGATTATCTTTTCGCTAAATGGTCTAGGATTATTAGGCTACGAAGCGATTATACAACGTGATTATCCGGTAATTTTTGGTTCACTTTATATATTTACCTTAATTGGACTCATCACTAAATTGTTATGTGATTTATCTTACATGGTGATTGATCCACGTATTGACTTTGAGGCTCGTAATTAATGACCACTCACTATTCTATTAATCAACAACGTTGGCAACGATTTAAACATAATCGTCGTGGTTATTATTCGCTTTGGCTATTTTTGATTTTTTTTGTTATTAGTTTATTTTCAGATTTTATCGTTAATGACAGACCAATTTTTATCAAATACCAGAATAACTATTATTCACCTATTTTTCATTTTTATCCGGAAACTGAATTTGGTGGACAGTTTGAAACGCAAACTAACTTTTTAGATCCTCAAATACAAGAAAAAATAGAACAAAACGGTTGGATGTTATGGCCACCTTTTCGTTATACCTATAATACATTAATTTACGATACTAATAGTACCTTTCCGACGCCACCTTCTGCATTGCATTGGCTAGGGACAACAGATGCAGGTTTTGATGTTCTAGCCAATATTTTATATGGTTTTCGCATATCGATGTTTTTTGCTATTCTTTTAACACTTTTTACCTCGATTATCGGCATCATCATTGGAGCTATACAAGGGTATTATGGTGGTAAAGTCGATATGATTGGGCAACGTTTCATCGAAATTTGGAGCGGATTACCTGTCCTATTTGTCATTATTCTTCTTGCAAGCATTTTACCGCTTAATTTTTGGTGGTTACTAGGTATTACTGTTTTGTTCGGTTGGATGGCATTAGCTGGCATAGTAAGAACAGAATTTTTACGTACACGTAATTTTGATTATATCCGTGCAGCAAAAGCAATGGGCGTTAGAAATTATAAAATTATGTTTCGTCATATTTTACCTAATGCCATGGTGGCAACTTTAACCTATTTACCGTTTATTCTTTGTGGCTCAATTACCACATTAACATCGCTTGATTTTTTAGGCTTTGGTTTACCGATTGATTCACCATCGTTAGGCCGTTTATTACTACAAGGCAAAAATAATTTGCAAGCACCATGGCTTGGCATTAGCGCTTTTCTAATTATTGCAACGTTGCTTTCCCTTCTGATTTTTATTGGTGAAGCCGTAAGGGATGCATTCGATCCAAACAAAGGAGTGTATCAATGAGTTTACCTTTATTATCTGTACAAGATTTAAGTATTGCATTCAAAAGACAAGCTCATCTCACTTCGCAAGTGGTCAGTCATATCAGTTTTGATATTCATGAACAAGAGACACTTGCATTAGTTGGGGAATCAGGATCGGGTAAAAGTGTGACAGCACTGTCAATTCTACGCTTATTGCGTAACGAACAAGTGATTTATCCAACTGGGGACATTTTGTTTGAAGGAAACTCATTACTGCATGCCAGCGAAAAATCACTTCGTAAAGTACGAGGTAATCAAATCAGTATGATCTTTCAAGAACCAATGGTATCTCTTAATCCATTGCATACTGTTGAAAAGCAGCTTTATGAAGTTTTGTCATTGCATCGAGGCATGCGACGTAACGAAGCCAGAAGCGAAATATTGCAATATCTCGATCGGGTTGGAATCAAAGAGCCTAAAAATAAATTGTCAGCTTATCCTCATCAATTATCGGGGGGAGAAAGGCAACGAGTTATGATTGCTATGGCAATATTAACACATCCTAAACTATTAATTGCTGATGAACCAACTACGGCTTTAGACGTTTCTGTACAGGCGCAAATTATTCAGTTACTAAAAGAATTAAAAACAGAACTGAATATGAGTATGCTGTTTATTTCGCATAATCTAAGTATTGTAAAAAAATTAGCGGATAAAGTGGCGGTAATGCAACAAGGTCAAATCGTTGAATATAATAATAAACAACGTATCTTTTTACGTCCGCAACATCCATATACTCAAACATTATTAAACTCTGAACCAAGTGGTGAACCTATCGTTTTACCTGAAACACCGGGGATACTGCTTAGTGTTAATCATCTAAATGTTGAGGTGACAACGCAAAAACGCTTATTTAGCAGTAAAAAGAAAAAAATTGTTGATAATGTCGGTTTTGTCATTCATCAAGGAGAAACCGTGGGGCTGGTTGGTGAATCAGGCTCAGGTAAAAGCACAACGGCAATGGCGATACTTCGGTTAATAAAATCTGACGGCGATATTTTATTTGATGGTCACCATATTGATCATTTAACCGCTAAAAAATTACTCCCGTTCCGTAGTCGTATTCAAGTGGTGTTTCAAGATCCTTTTTCATCGCTAAATCCTCGTTTTAATGTTGAGCAGATTATTAGTGAAGGATTGTTAACCCATAAAAAACTAAGTAAATCTGAACGAGAACAAGCTGTGATTGATATCATGCTTGAAGTTGGTCTTGATCCAGCTATGCGTTTTCGCTATCCAACAGAGTTTTCAGGAGGGCAACGTCAGCGCATTGCTATTGCCAGAGCATTGATTTTGCGACCAGAATTACTCATCTTAGATGAGCCAACCTCATCTTTAGATCATACAATTCAGCAACAAATTATTTATTTACTTAAATCATTGCAACAAAAGTATCAACTGAGTTATCTTTTTATCAGCCATGATTTAAGCGTAATTTATACTATGTGTCATCATGTTGTTGTTATGAAAGAAGGAAAAATTGTCGAACAAGGATTGTGTGAAAAAGTCTTTTCTGAACCTGAAAATGAATATACAAAAACCTTGTTATCTTTTTTCGATAAACCGATGAAGCTAAAAGCAAAAAATAAAACACTGATTTATTCAGATAAAATCAATGAGCAAGAAGAAAAAGAAAATAAAAAACTAAAAAATCAAGTCAATTGGGCAGACGCGTTGTTGATGCGAAAAGAGTAATGATAAAAATTAACGCATTAACACGCATTTTTAAAAATTATCTTAAATTAACTTTATCAATAAATTATGCAAAAACGAAGACTACCTTTTTTTATCGCACCATTATCCATATTGTTTTCAACTAATGTCATAGCACTGAATTGTCGTGATGATATTACTCAAAATCAAGTTGAAGCCAATAATTATATCTTCCAACTTTATGATTATCTTGATACACCAGCAACGGGAATAAAGCAAGAAATCAGAACGACAACGACCCAAAAAATAGGGATGCAGGAGAATGAAACGAATGCCAATCATTCATTAGAATATGATCCAAACGGACTAATTACGTTAAGTCATTATGAGCTGTATTCTGCTCAAAATAAACGATTATATTCTGAACATCTCCAAAAAATAAATACTGGTTGGGAAAATATTATCGAAGATTTTGAAGATAAAACTAACAGTATAACTCAGTTTACGACTGATAAAGACGGTAAAATTATTCAGTCTCATCAAGTTAAAAAAGCGGTTGATTTTATTTTTATTCAAAATGATAGTTATCAATATGATACCAATCATTGTTTGGTTAATAAAAATGTGCACTGGCAACTTAAAGAAACGGATGAGCAGGGTAACTATACCGGTAATGATTTGAATGGTGTTTCATTATTTACGTATGAATATCAAGATCAAAAACTCGCAAAAGTCGTGACTCAATTTAGTAATGGTTTAAGCAATGAAAGTGATTTTTCTTATCAATATGAAAATAATCGCTTAACGTCAATTCAATCTACTAATTTTACAGACGGTAAGGAGTCAGCTAACTATTTAACTCAATTACTCACCGTCAATGATAAAAAAGATTGGCTTTCGGCAAATAGAGTAAATAAACTTCAACCAGATAAGCAAGTGAACATCGTTAGACAAATCACTTATTATTAATCTTGAAACCATTAGCGTTATCATCTAATAACGCTAATTGCAATTTCAATTATTATGTTCTGACAAACAAAATAAAAATAGCGTGAATCGTCCATGCCAGCGCCAAACCAAAAGTTAACAGTTTTTCACGTTTAGGATGAATATTAAACTGGTGCAAAATAGTTAAAATTTGTTGTAATGCGCACCAAATGGGTAAGCATATCATCAACAGCAAAAAGATTTTACCCGGTTCGCTACTAACTAATTTTAAAATATAGGAACGAGTTTGAGCATCGCCAAAAGGAATAATCAATCCAATGATAATCATCACAACCGGAACAAAAACAGCTGCCCACGTACCGCCTAAGGCATATAATCCTTTGATAACAGTATTATTCGAACGTTTAGTTTCTGATTCTTGAATTTTCATGATTTAAACACCACTCATCTTAATATCAATTTAATTAATAACACTGATACGGCAATTGTGATTATCCATAAACAGGCGATGAGTAACCAAGCTTGAGTTTGCTTATTATCAGTCGTTAATGATAATGCTTTAGGGACTTTGATAAACCATATTATGCTATGTAACAGTGCCGACAAGAGTGCTACACAATTAAGTGCAACCACAACGGGTTTTTGTAAAAAGAAGATAAAGCGGTAAAACTCATCTTGTCCAACCGCATTCGTGTACATACAAACTACCCCATAAGTTAAAACAAAACTGATCCATAACATTGAAAACGGCGTTATTTTGCTAATGATCGAAAAAATCAAGGATACCTTGGTTTTTACCTGCCCATTATCAAGCTGATGAGGATTGTCTAGGGGATTTTGATGATTATTTAGTGGAAATTTAGTGTTATTTTTAGGATTCATAACTCTCTCAACATTAGATTTATCTACCAGCTTTTACATTTTATATCAGTTTCATAATAGCTTTTAACAAGCAATTATAGTGGCAAACCGACTTGATGTCGCTAGTTTAATATAAGTAATGTTAAAGATTTTACCGTTCTAAGGTTGCACATAATGTGCGTGATTTTAATTATTAGAAAGCTATGTGAAAAAATTAAAATAAGCAATAATACAAGCTGTTATATGTAAATTTTTAAAAAATTTGTAGTGGATCACATTTTTATTATTTGTTTATCGTAAAAAATGTAATCTTTTGGTTAAATAAGATTTAAAATTGTTAAATAGATTGATAGCAAATATACATAATCAATTTATATTAATGAATCAAACTTGTGATGAATTAATGGTTTATTAATAAATAGATAATCGGTGTCAGATCATGACATCGATTTTATATGAAATTAAGGAGTAAAAAATTTGTCTACTTTATCTTTATTAGACGAAAAATGGATACCGGTTGTTCATTTCGATGGTCACCTTAGTAAAATTCAACCCAGCCAACTGGTTGATGAAACCATTTCAGATTTAGCTTATTTAAGACCCGATTTTCAAGGTGCGGCTTACCAGTTTTTGATTGGTTTATTACAAACCACACTATCGCCCGAAGATAATTCAGAGTGGCGAAAATATTGGAATAATGGTTTTTCATTACAGCAACTAACCGAAGCGTTTGAACAAGTCAGAACAGCCATGCAATTTGGTGCAACTAAACCTTCTTTTATGCAAGACTTTGAACCGTTAGATGGAAATAAAGTACCTATATCGGGTTTATTAGTTGAAGCCCCGGGCGAGAATGCATTAAAACGAAATACCGATCACTTTATTAAACGAGATTTCGTCAAGGCAATATGCCCACACTGTGCTGCTATGGCGCTATTCACTTTGCAAACTAATGCTCCGTCGGGTGGTCAAGGACATCGAGTGAGTTTGCGTGGTGGAGGGCCTATCACGACTTTAATCATGCCTGAACTGAATAAACCGACTCCATTATGGAAAAAATTGTGGTTAAATGTGATCCCTTTAGATGATGAAGAAAGACCACAGCAGTTTGATGCATCAGTCTTTCCTTGGTTAGCCCCAACAAAGACCAGTGAACCACCAAAAAATTTAAGTCTATTTCCTGATCAAGCTAATTACTGCCAAGCTTTTTGGGGAATGCCTCGGCGAATTGAGTTAGATTTTCACCAAACTGAGCAGGGGCAATGTGACATTTGTGGTGAATTCTCAAAACAACTGATTACCCAATATCAAACCAAAAATTATGGCATTCAATATCAACATTGGCTACATCCACTAACACCCTATCGAATAGATAAAAAGACAGGTGAACAACTTGCTATTAAAGGGCAACCGGGCGGCTTAGTATATCGAGATTGGTTAGGTATGGTGAGTGCCAATGATGATACGCATTCGGCTAGAGTGGTAACAACTCATTTTGAACGAAACTTTGCAGGTAAACAACATTATCATTTATGGTGTTTTGGCTACAATTTCAAGCAGATGGATGCTCTTTGTTGGTATGAACACTTATACCCAGTATACCCTGATTTGGCCAAAACTAACAGTGATTTAAAAGAGTTAATTGCTCAAGCATTAGAACTCAGTAAAGATATGCAGGAGATTTTAAAAAAATCAATTGAAATTTTCGTTACAACTGACAAAAAGAAGAAAAAAGAGATCG
Organism: uncultured Gilliamella sp.; assembly: GCA_945276085.1. Lineage (GTDB taxonomy): Bacteria > Pseudomonadota > Gammaproteobacteria > Enterobacterales > Orbaceae > Gilliamella. The sequence goes on along the minus strand of CALYPO010000059.1, from coordinate 1,441 downwards.
AAAAAGTGCTCAAAAAAAGATCGATATCAATTGAGATTGCGTATTGGAAAGAAACAGAATTATTATTTTATGAGTTTATAAAAAAACTTATAGAACAAAAAGACAATCCCAACGGTCGGCAACCATTGTTAATTGAATGGGCAGATACATTATTAAATTATGTTACTCAAATCTATGATAAGGTCGCTTTTGGTGATCTTGAACAATCATTTAAATATAGCAAAACTGAAACAGCTGATCGAATTTCTTGTAATCAAATAAGTGGTCGAAAAAATTTACTTAATCAATTTAATGATCTTAAAAAAAAATACAATATATCAAATAACTTTGATTACGTATAAGGAGAATAACGTGTCAAGAAATCTTATCAAAAAAACGCTCATTCTTAATAATCATCATAAAATAATTATTAATGAATGGTTTTCTAATTTACAGGATCAAGAATGTTATTTCTTTGGTAAAGCTTACAATGGTTTAAAGTTACGAGCAGATCTGAAAAAAGTACCTTTTCCATATGGAGTAATGCTCAAAGAAGGTTATTGGTTATTAGCTAATCAGTTATTTGAAGAAAATAGCTTTCTAATAGGTTCAGATAATCATCATCAAGCACTCGCAATTTTTGTTGCTGTTGCTATTTTTGCCAAACTAAATAATGAAAATGCTTCTTTTGCATCACAATTAAATGAAACAAAAGAAAAAAATCAACAAAAGTTTCTATCTCCTTTACGCTTTAACCAACTTGTTGCAAATATTACTGATGAAGAATTTTGCCGACGTTTAATCCGAGCAGTTAAATCACGTGGAGATGAAGGTGTAAACCTCTTCTCACTTGCTGATAGTATCTTTTTATGGGCAAAAGAGCGGGATAATCGTCAAAAAAATTTATTAAATAATATGGAACCATTTAAACGTAATTCTGTTCGTTGGGCAATGGATTACTATTCGACCGAAAAATCAATTAAGGAATAACTATTATGAGTACATTTTTACAATTACATTTATTAACTGCTTATGCGCCTTCAAATTTAAATCGTGATGATTTAGGTCGTCCGAAAACAGCTAAAATGGGAAATAGTGAACGTTTACGTATTTCTTCTCAGAGTTTAAAGCGTGCTTGGAGAAAATCAGACTTTTTTACTGAGTCACTAACTGAAAATATAGGTGTTCGTTCACGTAAATTTATTACTGAATGGGTTTATAACCCTATGAAAGAAAAAGGAGTAGAAGAAAAACTTGCAATATCATGTGCAAAAAAAATAATGGAAAACTATCGAAAAAATAAAAAGTCAGAAGATGAAGCGAAAAAAGATACAAAGGAAAATGGGAAAAAATCTGAAGAATCAAAAGTAAACTTCGATATGGATCAACTTATTCATATTAGTAATGATGAACAACAGGAAATAGAAAGACTAGTTGCACTATTAATTAATCAGAAAAGAGA
>CALYPO010000058.1 GCA_945276085.1 uncultured Gilliamella sp. | reverse complement strand
ACTTTAGGTGGTACTTGGGCATAGACTTTGCGGCTGACTAAGCCGTTTTTTTCCATTGTTCTTAGATGTTGAGTTAAGACTTTTTGAGATATACCGTTTAGTGATTTTTTTAATTCTCCAAAGCGTTTTGTACCTGTTAATAAATCACGAACGATTAAGACTTTCCATTTATCACCCATTAACATAAGGGTAATTTCGACAGGGCAAGGAGGTAAAATTCCGTTGAGTGACATTAGTTAAAAATCCTTTAAATTCAATAATAGTATCATTTCGGTAACTATATTACTGCTTGGTACCTACTTTACAATAGATACTTAGAATATTAACCTAAAAATATCAAATTGTTAAAAGATTTTTCCAATTTAAAACCTGAATCAAACAATACTTATAAATTAATAAAGGAGTAAAAAATGAAAATTGCGGTTATTGGTGCTAGTGGTAAGTCAGGTAGTCTGATCGTTAAAGAAGCAATTGCGCGTGGACATGATGTAACGGCGATTGTTCGTAATCCCAACGCTCATGTTGACCCTAAGGCAAAAATTCTAGTTAAAGATCTGTTTGATCTAACTTATGAAGATTTGAAACCTTTTGATGTCATTATTGATGCTTTTGCAGCATGGACGCCAGAAACCCTTCCACAACATCAAACTAGCTTAAAACACTTAACTGATATTTTAAGCGGTAAACCTAATCGTTTATTAGTTGTTGGCGGTGCAGGTAGTTTATATGTTAATCCTGAGCATACTATTCGTTTAGTTGACTCTCCGGATTTCCCGGATGAATTTAAACCATTAGCCAATAACATGGCAAAAGCTTTAGATCAATTAAGAACTTGTAATGATGTAAATTGGACCTATCTAAGCCCAGCAATTGAGTTTATTGCTGATGGTCCAAGAACTGGTCATTATATTGTTGGTGGCGAGCAAATTTTGGTTAATAGCCAAGGGAAAAGTCAAATCAGCTATGCTGACTATGCAATCGCGATGATTGATGAAGCGGAGAATGCAAAACACATTAAACAACGTTTTACTGTGGCTACTAAATAATATTTACAAGGCCTTACATTAGTAGCGATAACCAAAAGGTTGACTTTAATGTAAGGCACATAATCTAATCATTCCAATGTTTTATTCGATTTTCCTATCTAATCACCCAAAATGGTGCAAAAAAATTAACCAAACTGATTTAAATGGATCATTTTAGTGCAACTACACTTAAAGAAAACCAAATCATGTCAGTTATGACTTACTTTTTGATTTTGTGGCACGTTTATTGCATAAATATAAAGATTATTATGAAAATTTGATAAAACAAATAATACTGATAATATGAATTAGTATATGTCTAATTTGTAATCAATTCAGTTGGGAAAATTATTATGCAGTACGATCTCATTATTAAAAATGGTCTTGTCATTCTCGAATCTGGCGAAATTTATACCGATATTGCAATAAAAAATGGCAAAATTGCAGCAATTGGCCCTAATTTAGTGCAAGCCGATGAAATTATTGATGCTAATGGCTTAATTGTTAGTCCCGGAATGGTTGATATTCATGTTCATATTAGTGAACCTGGTGGTGTTCGTCATGAGTGGGAAGGCTATATCACAGGAACAAAAGCATGTGCAAAAGGTGGCGTAACAACCTTTGTTGAAATGCCTCTTAACCAACTCCCTGCCACTACTAGTGGCGAAACTCTTCGTACCAAATATGCTGCTGGTGAGGGAAAACTTTATGTCGATGTAGCTTCTTATGGTGGATTAGTTCCTTATAACCTGACCAATAATGGTATTGCAGAACAAGTCGAAGAAGGTGTCGCGGCATTTAAATGTTTTATGGCAACCTGTGGTGATCCAAACCTTGACGGTGATTTTGCCAATGTAAATGATTACGCATTATGGGAAGGAATGCGCCAAATTGCTAAAACCGGTAAAGTGCTAGCTATCCATGCAGAAAATGCCGCAATTACTGATATTTTAGGGCAACAAGCTAAAGCACGAGGCGAAAGTAAATTATCACAATATGTAGCAACCCGTCCGGCATTTACTGAAGTTGAAGCAATTCGTCGAGCAATCTTTTTCGCTAAACAAACTGGGTGCCCGATTCATATATGCCATGTCGCTTGTCCTGAAGGAGTTGAAGAGGTTATCAAAGCACGCCAAGAAGGCATTAATGTGACGTGCGAAACCTGTATCCATTACCTCTATTTTACTACAGACCAATTGGATGCTATTGGACCAATTGCAAAATGTTCACCACCAATCCGTGATCAGCAAGCTCAAGAAGGATTATGGAAATATCTATTTGCTGGCCACATCATCACTGCGGTGTCTGACCATTCACCATGTACTTACGATTTAAAAGACAAAGCCAATGCCTTTGATGCTTGGGGCGGAATTTCTGGTGTTCAAAATAATGTGGATATTATGTTTGATGAAGCCGTACAAAAACGGGGGATGTCATTAAAACAATTTGCCGATATCATCGCTAAAAACCCAGCTGAAAGATACAACTTACCAACTAAAGGCTCAATTCAAGTAGGTAAAGATGCTGACATCATCTTTATTAAACCTCATTCTAGCTATGTATTAAAAGAGCAAGATCTCGAATATCGTAATAAATTTAGTCCTTATGTAGGACGACAAATTGGTGCACAAGTTGTTCAAACATTATTACGAGGCAAAACTATTTATCAAATTAATGCCGGTATTAATTCAACACCAAGAGGTGAATTTATTCGGCGTTAATAATGGAATTGAAACGACAGAAATAAGTAGGGAAGGAAAGTCATGAAGAATAATACAGCACAATCACCAAATACATCGATGCAGATTGATAGTTCTTTATTACCCAAATCTAGCAAAGATCGAACTATGAATCCTTTAGCCTATTCTTTTATGTGGATTGGCGATGGCATGAATTTGGGTAATATGACCTTAGGTGCAAGCTTAGTTGTAGCTGGTGTTGCCACCATGAATATTTTCCAAACTTTTGCCGCAACGTTAATTGCAATATTGATTATCACGACAATTTTTGTTTTTAATGATCGCTTAGGATATCGCACAGGTATTCCTTATGTGGTACAACTTCGCATGTCATTTGGTATAAAAGGCGCTATTATTTCTTCATTACTCCGCGGTATTCCTGCTATTGTTTGGTATGGATTTCAAAGTTGGATAGGTGCAACTGCGCTCAATGAAATTATTAGAATATTATCTAATGGTGATTTTAATAATATATTTATCTGTTTTCTTATTTTACAATTTTTCCAAATCGCTTTGTCGCTTTATGGATTCCATGCAATAAAATGGGTAGAAACGTTAATTTCAATTGTTATTCTTTGTGCGTTAATTTATGTCTTTATTATATTACTCAATAATCATCAAGAAATTATTATAGACAAATGGGTAAATGCCGAAGGAACTTGGGGATTACCATTCTGCGGCTTCATTATGATGTTCTTAGGTAATTACGCTGCAATTTTTCTTAGTGCAGCTGATTACTCACGAGAACTAAAAGCTGGTTTTAGTGATAGAAAAAGGGGGCTCCTCTATTTTCTACCAATTTTTGTTGCTTACGGTTTTATTATTACTATTGGTGTGATGTTAGCTTCAGTCACAGGTAACTCTAATCCAGTTAAAGCATTTGCGATTGTAGTAAATAATCCATATATCACCATCGTGGTATCATCCTTTATTGTATTAGGCACCATTGCTGTAAATATCGTTGCTAATATCATCCCACCAGCTTACGTAATTACGTTATTAACAAAAGCTAAATATAAAGTAGCAGTAACCATTACAGGATTATTAGCTATCGCTTCTTTTCCTTGGGTTCTTGTTCAGGATACCTCAGCAAAAGGATTAGGTTTATTTATTCTAATTTACTCCGCATTTTTGGGACCAATTGTGGCAATTTTGTTGGTGGAATACTATCTGTTACGTCGCCAAAAAATTGATGTAAATACACTATATGATAACAACGGTCAATTTGCTGGATTTAACCCCGCTGCTATTCTAGCGATGCTTATTGGATCAGCAGCTGCATTTTATGAAGTGAGCTTAACATGGATTGTCGGCTTTGTTGTTGGTGGTATAAGTTATATATTGCTCACCAAATTCTCATTTAAAAACTCACCTTTCAAAAAAGGGACAATATTTGAAAAAAAATAGATTAAATGACGATCAATATTGTGCAGTAAATTTATCATAATTCACTGCCAATTTGATATGTCACTTGGATCTTTCGGTTATCAGGTATTTCTAAATTAGATAACACGGCTAATTGAGGAAAATTAGGTCTTAAAAACTGGGAGAGCATAGCTCTTAATGTGTGATTAACCAATAAAACAGGCGGCGCTCCCATTGCATCTTGCTGATTTAATGCTTGTTTGAGTTGTTGAAGAATATGTTCTGCTAGTCCCGGTTCAACATTACTAGTATTTTGCAAAGCTTGCAGTAATATTCTTTCTAAATCAATATTTAATCCAATTACTCTTATCGGTTCCGTCCCAGGAAACCATTGTTGGGTAATCACACGCCCTAGCGCTATTCTAACAATACTGAGTAAATGATAGGCATCATTTTGATTTGGTGCCTGTTCACAAATCGTCTCAATAATTGTGCGCATATCACGAATCGACACTTTTTCAGAAAGTAAGTTTTGTAGAATTTTATGAAAAGTAGTTAAAGGCACTACGTCAGGAATAAAATCTTCGACTAATTTAGGAATATCCTGCTTTATTCGATCCAATAATTCTTGTGTCTCTAATCGTCCCAATAAATCACTGGCAAATTGATGTAACAAATGATTGAAATGGGTGGCAATCATGGTACTAGTATCAACAACAGTGTAACCCAATATTTGTGCATTTTCTTTGTCATTTTCATCTATCCAAACAGCAGGTAAACCAAAAGCCGGCTCAATAGTTTCAATGCCTTCGATAGTTTCGGTTACTGTGCCGGGGTTGATCGCTAACCATTTATTATTCATTATTTCGCCTTGACCAATTTCACCACCTTTTATAAAAATTTTATATTGATAAGGTGATAACGAGAGATTATCGCGAATATGAACTTGAGGCGGTAAAAAGCCTAATGTTTGCGCAAACTTTTTACGCAAACTACGAATTCGACCAAGTAATTCACCATTTTGGTTTTGATCAACCATAGGAATGAGCCCGTATCCAACTTCCATCGCTAAGATATCTTCAATATTGACATCAGACCATGAAGCGTCAATATTTGTTGGCGCTGCAACACTTTTGGGTGGAGCGGCAACTGTTTTTTCAACTTTCTTTTGTTTGGTTAACCACCAAGAAATTACTGATAATACCGCAGTAAACATTAAAAATACTAAATTTGGCATCCCTGGAATCAGTCCAAGCAGACCAATAACAACCGCAGTTAAGATTAATACTTGAGGGTTATTAAATAACTGTTTAAGCATTTGGTCGCTAATGTTTTCTTGTGAGGTAACCCGAGTCACAATTACACCCGCAGCGGTAGAAATAATCAGTGAGGGAATTTGTGCAACTAGACCATCACCAATAGTCAATAATACATAGGTTTTACTCGCATCTGAAAATGTCATACCATGCTGCATTACCCCAACTAATAATCCACCAACAATGGTTATGGCCATAATTAGTAATCCAGCGATGGCGTCACCACGTACAAACTTACTCGCACCATCCATTGAGCCATAAAAATCGGCTTCCTGTGTAACTTCTGCGCGCCGTGCTTTGGCTTCATCTTCACCAATTAATCCAGCATTGAGATCAGCATCAATTGCCATCTGTTTACCCGGCATACCATCCAACGCAAAGCGAGCACCAACTTCAGCTATCCTACCAGCACCTTTAGTGATTACCATGAAGTTGATAATCACTAAAATAATAAAGACAACAATACCAATAGCGAAATTACCGCCCACTAAAAAATGCCCAAAAGCTTCAATAACTCTACCAGCTGCATCACTACCAGTATGACCTTTTAACAGTACAACCCGAGTTGAAGCAACATTTAGCGATAGTCGTAATAACGTTGCAAAAAGCAGAACGGTAGGAAACGCTGCAAAATCTAAAACCCGCTTAGTAAACAAGGCAACAATCAAAATAATAATTGATAATGCAATATTAAAAGTAAAAAACAGATCCAATATAAATGCAGGTAAAGGTAATACCATCATTGAAAGAATCAATAAAATAAGCATTGGCCCTGTTAAAATTCGATAATGACCACTTTTTGATAGATTTACTGATAATAAATTGGCTAATTTTGATTTCATCATAGAGATTTACTTTTACTCATTCACGGATAAAGATTCAGGGATCGGTATATTCGTTGGTTTTTGAGGCTTATCACCACCATGTTTATGCCAACGTTTTAATTGATAAACCCAGGCTAAAATTTGCGCAACGGCAGCATAGAGTTCGGCTGGAATGGTTTGTCCTATTTCACCATAGCGATATAAAGCCCGAGCGAGAGGAGGAGCCTCTAATTGTGGAATGCGGTGCTCTTGGGCAATTTCTTTAATTTTGATAGCGATATTGTCGGTACCTTTAGCTATCAGTTTAGGGGCAGACATAGTTTTATCATCATATTGTAGTGCAACAGCATAATGAGTTGGGTTAGTGATAATAACATTGGCTTTTGGTACATCTTTCATCATTCGACGTCTTGCTATTGCTTGTTGCATCTGGCGAATGCGGCCTTTAATTTGTGGATTACCTTCTTGCTCCTTGAACTCGTCTTTAATCTCTTGTTTAGACATTTTTAATTTTTTTAAATTACTCCAGATTTGATAAAAAATATCAAATCCAACCATAGGAATTAAAGCTAAAATAGTTAATATTCCTGAATAAATAAGCAGTTGCATAACGTTAGATAATGCACTATTTAAATACATATTTGGCAGCGAAAGCATATTTGGAAATTGATTGATTAGAAACAATGTCACGGCAAAACCGATTAAAACAACTTTAAGCAGGCTTTTAAATAACTCTGAAAAAATTCGAATACTAAACATTCTTTTAAATCCGCTAATCGGATTCAATTTACCAAAATTGGGTTTAATTGATTGCAAACTAAAAAGTAAACCACCAACTCCCATAGGTGCAATGATGGCAATAATGACTAATCCGAAAAAAATAGGTAAAATCGACCAAAATCCAGCGGTTAATAAATTAATTAAATTGAAAATAATTTGTTTATCATCATCTGTTCGGTATGCAACCAACATAGCGTGTTGAATAATTGTTTTTAAATTAGCAACAAAATGACTGCCCATCATCCAAAATAATAGGATACTAACCAACAAAATAATTAACGATGTTAACTCGCGAGATCGTGGGATTTGTCCCTTTTCCTTGGCTTTTTTTAATTTGCTATCGGTGGGTTGTTCGCTTTTATCTAGATCACTATCATCAGCCATATCTTAATTAAATCAATTTTATTGCCTAATTACCGTTTACAGCACAGTATGAACGCAACTTGAGAAAGTTATTGGCTTAATAAGACCCTAATTTAATAGTTATTTATCTCGTTTACCGTGAAACAACTTCAAAATGATTAAACTTTAGCGCGTTTAGATGAAATAGTTTCTGGTTGTTGATAACCATTATGGGTATAAACAGCAGGATTATTCATGCTTTTTAAATAGTCTATTGAATGTTGCGTTACGTTCATTCGGTTTTGAATAAGCACTCCGTTTTCCCGATTGATTTGAGCTAATCGCTGAGTCATTTTTGTGATAGCTTGCCATTTTAATGCTAACTCTTGTTTTTCACTATAAGGTGATTGAATATTGCATTGCTGACTAACTTTTAGTCTTTTTTCATCAAGTAATTTTAACTCAATAAGTAATTGGCTTTTTTGGTTTATAATTTCACTCAATTGATTTACTGAATTATTTTTAAATAATATTTGTTGTTCAGCTTCTAAAATATCTGACAGGGCTTGTAACATAACTGTTACATTATTAAAAATGTTATCTAATTCTAACATGACGACATTCCTTCAAAATCAATTAGATTTCAATATTTTCGAAAGTTTGCTTAATAATTTCATCGGCAATTTTATTTGGATTGATCACTAATTTACCTTCAGTAATGGCCTGTTTTATCTTTTCAATTTTACTAATATCGATATCATTTTCAGTTGAATGCAACAATGCTATAGTATTTTGGCTTAACTTAACATTCAACGTTAAGTTATTTGAGTTTTGCACAGATGCATTAGTTTTTTTATTTTGCTCATTTATACGATTAAGTACCCCTGATACGGCGGTAACCATTTTTGTTGCATCTATACTCATAAAATTCCTTCAATTAACGTTGAGGTTTATAGGGGAGGTTTAATCTAATTATCGGCAAAAATCAGAAAATCATTAATTTTATTTGTTTAAAATTGTGATACCTTTTTCTGTAACAACACCCTGAACAATATTACCTGTATTAAGTTTGATATTTATTAATTCACCCAAGGCACCATTGCTTAGTGTTTTGCCATTAGCAGCAATTGAATACCCCTCACCATTAACAATTACTTTTACTGTTTGACCTGCTTTAACATGCCAATTTTTCTGTAACATTGAATTTTTAATTGGCTCACCATTATTAATATTTCTTAAAGCAATATGATTGATAACCTCTGATTTATTCAAAATTACAGCAGGTGGTAATTTATCTAACCGCCCAGATTGCATTTTCACTTGCTGCTCTGTCATTAATGTTCCTGCACTTATCGGCTGATTCGCCATAACATAACTCCCAGTAACAGCAACATAAACTTGAATATATTTAGTGATATTTTCACATTTAGCAGTGATGGTTAAATTACCCCAATGCTTATTTTTATTTAAAATCGCAAATGTTGGTGAATCACAATTTAACTGAGGTTTCAAAGTGAGGTAATCAATAGCAATATTATCAATATTAGCTTCGCTAATTTGTTGATAGATTAGATCGCTAATCTGTTTTTCCATTGAGTTAGCCAAAGCTATTTTTGAGCTACACAACACACCTAAAAGGCTTAGATATTTTATAAACTGAGACATATTTGTTCACAACATTATTGGTAACTAAATTTTACTTTATCAGCTTATTTATTGAATGTTGAAATAAGGGCAATTTTTATCGTTATTTATACGATGATTTTTTTTTGATTTGCTTAAAATTCTCTACATAAAAAAAGATGAGATGATTTTATGCTAAATAAATTAGATACTTTTGTTAACTTTCATCAACAAGCATTAAGTGTTCGTGAAAAACGACAAAATATACTTGCGACCAATATTGCCAATAGTGATACGCCTAATTATCAAGCTAGAGATATTGATTTTAATATTGAATTAAAAAAAGCTATCAATAATCAACATACGCTTAATAATATAAA
>CALYPO010000057.1 GCA_945276085.1 uncultured Gilliamella sp. | reverse complement strand
TTGCTGTTGATTTTGCTGATGTTAAATCAGCATGGAATTTTATTGATCGTGTTGATCCAAAAGATTGCCGTCTTAAAATTGGCAAAGAGTTATTTACCCATGCCGGGCCTGAATTTATTAAACAAATTATGAATAAAGGCTTTGATATTTTTTTAGATCTTAAATTTCATGATATTCCAAATACGGTAGCTAAAGCCGTCTCTGCCGCTGCCGATTTAGGGGTTTGGATGACTAATGTACACGCAAGTGGTGGTGCTCGCATGATGCAAGCAGCAAAAGATGCACTTTATCCTTATGGTAAACAAGCACCAATATTAATTGCAGTGACAGTATTGACGAGTATGGAGTCTTCTGATCTTCAAGAAATTGGTATTCATGTTTCACCTTTAGAACAGGCGACAAAATTAGCTATACTAGCTAAGAATTGTGGCCTTGATGGCGTTGTATGTTCGGCGAAAGAAGTTCAAAGTTTTAGAACTCGGCTTGGCAGTGATTTTAAATTAGTTACTCCAGGTATTCGTCCAGCCGGTTCGACGCCAGATGATCAACGTCGTATCATGACGCCTCAACGAGCTCAAGCTGCAGGTGCTGATTATCTTGTCATTGGTCGACCAATTACTCAAGCTGAAGATCCTGCTAAGGCATTACAGTCTATTTTAACTACACTTGATTTAACTAAGAGCTAAGCAAAGCATGTCTGATAATCTAGTTGTATATTCAACCGATAAAGGTCGAATAAAACCGAAAGAGACACAATTATCTCGTGATAAAGGTGATGGTATTATTCGTATTCAACGGCAAACTTCGGGGCGTAAAGGCAAGGGTGTTTGTGTGATTTCGGGTTTTGATTTGGATGATGCCCAATTATCAAAGTTAGCAGCAGAACTTAAAAAACGCTGTGGTTGTGGCGGGTCTATCAAAGATGAAACCATCGAGATTCAAGGTGATAAACGAGATTTACTGAAAACATTGTTAGAAGAAAAAGGTTTTAAGGTAAAACTAGCAGGTGGTTAACGTTATTAGCTAAAAAAATAACTCCCATTGTGGGAGTTATTTAATTGCAATTAATTTGAGCGATATGTCCGCATTTTTTTGCTAATATCACGGCGTTCTTTAGAAATTTCAGCATTTTTGATAATATAATCATCAACACGATCATCATAGTCACTTTTCATGTTAGCAATAATCGCTTGAAGCTCTTCGTAAGTCATATCAGGCTTAATATATTCACTTAAGTTTTCAAGTAATAGAACGCGTTTTTGGTTGTCACGAATCTTTTTCTCGTTGTCTGCTATTTCACGTTTTAATTTATTTAATCGACGTGATAGACGAATGTACTCTAAAACATCTTGAAACGATGGTGCGCTTGCTTTTTCCTTGTCCATCTGTAACCCCTTATTTCAAAAAAATGGAAAAATATATTAAAGGCAATTATATACTAATAATTTTTCAAGATCATATTAATTATATTTTTAATGTTATCACGATGGTATGGTGATTTTATTTCGTCATTATGCTGTTATAGATATATTTATCTTTTATAGCTTTTATTTTGATTATTTTTATATTTAAATGCAGATAATTTTCGAAAAAAATTGATTAAAAAGATAAAAGTTAAAACAACTATTAAGAATTATTCCAAAATATTATACAATACCCCGATATTTCTAAAAGCGTATCAAATGAGAGAATCATAATGAGCTGGATTGAGAAAATTCTAAGTAAAAATAATATATCGTCAGATCATAAAAAAGCGAATATTCCTGGTGGTGTTTGGACCAAATGTAGTAACTGTGAGCAAATTATTTATCAAGCTGAATTAGATCGTAACTTAGAGGTATGTCCTAAATGCGATCATCATATGCATATTCCTGCACGTGTAAGATTATATCGGTTTTTAGATGAAGGTTCTGATGTTGAAATTGGATCTGAATTAGCGCCTAAAGATATTCTAAAATTTAAAGATACTAAAAAGTATAAAGATCGCTTATTAGCGGCTCAAAAAGAAACGCACGAAAAAGAAGCTATGGTTGTAATGAAAGGCACTTTATTGGGGATTCCTGTTGTGGTAGCTTGTTTTGAATTTGCTTTTATTGGTGGGTCAATGTCTTCTGTTGTAGGAGCTTTATTTACACGTGCAGCAGAACAAGCCATTGCTGATAAATGCCCATTAATTTGTTTTTCAACTAGTGGTGGTGCTCGCATGCAAGAAGCACTTTTTTCACTCATGCAAATGGCAAAAACAAGTGCAATTTTAGCTAAAATGCAAGATGAAGGTTTACCTTATATTTCGGTGATGACCGATCCTACTATGGGCGGCGTATCAGCAAGTTTAGCTATGCTAGGTGATATTAATATTGCTGAACCTAAGGCATTAATTGGCTTTGCTGGTCCCAGAGTCATTCAGCAAACTGTACGTGAAACCTTACCTGAAGGTTTTCAGCGTAGCGAATTTTTACTTGAAAAAGGCGCGTTAGATATGATCATTCATCGTAAAGACATGCGTTCTAAAATTGCCAGTTTATTAGCTAAATTAATGAAATTACCAAGCCCTTTTTATGATGTCACCAATAACGAGACAAATTAAGTGAGCATACAATATACGAAACCTAATGCTAAGTCTGATTTACAATCATGGCTTAGTTATTTAGAGCAACTACACCCATTGACCATTGATTTGGGGTTAGATCGTGTTAGAGCCGTTGCTCAAAGGCTTAACTTATTACAACCAGCTCCTTATGTATTTACTGTTGCAGGAACAAATGGTAAAGGCACAACGTGTAAAACACTTGAAATGATATTGCTTGCAGCAAATATGCAAGTAGGTGTGTATAGTTCTCCTCACCTTTTACGTTTTACTGAACGCGTACGAATCAATAATCAAGAATCGACCGAGGCAGAAACAATAAATGCATTTATTGAAATTGAAAATGCTCGAGGTGATATATCACTGACTTATTTTGAATTTGCAACACTTGCGGCTTTATATCAATTTAAGCAAGCCAATTTAGATGTTGTTATTTTAGAAGTCGGGTTAGGTGGGCGTTTTGATGCGACTAATATTGTTGATGCTGATGTGGCTATTATTACTTCGATAGCTATAGATCATGTCGATTATTTAGGTAATACTCGTGAAAGCATTGGTCGAGAAAAAGCAGGTATATTTAAGCCTAAAAGTATTGCTATTGTTGGGGAGCCAGACATTCCTCAATCAATTTTTGATGTGGCAAATGCTGTCGATTGTCCTTTATATGCGGTAAACCAAAATTGGTCTTATGAGCAAAAAGATAAAAATGTTTGGGAATTTTATTCTGACAAATGTCAATATTCATCTTTAGTGACTCCTCATGTGCCGTTAGCAAATGCAGCCACTGCTATTGCAGCCCTAAATTATTCATCATTTAAGATTGCTGAGCAACAAATAAATGAAGGATTAGGTAAAGCAAGCCTAACGGGACGATTTCAAATTGTAAAAACTCATCCACTTGTTATTTTAGACGTTGCACATAATCCTCATGCAGCTCATTATTTAGCTAATCAGTTAAATTCTTTAAAAACCGAAAATAAGGATATTGGTCGAGTCCTGTTTGTAATTGGCATGTTGAAAGATAAGGATATCAAAGGTACATTGTCGTTATTAAATGGAGATGCTTGGTATTGTGCATCACTTTATGGCGATCGAGGATGTGGTTGTGATGTATTAAAACAATATTTAGTCGAGAATAATGCCCAAAACGTTTTAACATTTGATCATGTTTGTGATGCTTACCGAGCAGCACTTCAAGATGCTCAAAAAAATGATATTATTGTGGTATGTGGATCTTTTCATACGGTATCTGCAGTCTTAGCTGAAATTGATGATTAATTTTATGGAAAATAAAAAAAATAATAATAGCACTCCAAATAGGGTTCGAAATCGATGGGTCGGTTTTGCTACTTTATTGTTAATTTTAGCAGCAGTAGCGCCATCGATTTTAACCGATAAATCCAATTTACCCATTTCTTCAACGCCTATTTTACAACCTGAAATTGTTAACCAGCAAAATCAAGTTATGACATCACCAACTGAATCTGGAAGCCAACTTGGTAATCCAAATAATGAGGTTGCTGATATTCCTTATATTCCGGAAGATGACCAAAATTCAAATACGTTATCTTCAAATAATATTTCAACAAGTGATGATAGTGTTTCATCAGTAAATAATAAGTCAGTTGTATCAAGTCAAGAAACTAAACCTTACATGATTCAACTTACTGCGTTAAAAAATAGACAAAAAATAGAAGAGCTTGTAGCTTTATTACGATTAAATAACTATAACGTTAGGCTAATTCCCAAAAATCCTGAACCCAACCAGCTTATTAAATTGCAGATTGGGCCTTACGCTAAAAGAGAACAAGCAGAACAAGTTATTGTTGATCTAGATACTTTGACAAAACTTAAAGGTATTATAGTGGCTAACTAAATACAGTAACTATAATAAAATAAATTCTTAACATAAGATTGTGAGTGATTATGATGATGAATTGGGTTGATTTTACGATTATTGGGGTCATTGTTTTTTCTGCATTAATTAGCATTGTTCGAGGTTTTGTTCGAGAAGCGTTATCCCTTATCAGTTGGATACTTGCTTTTTTTATTGCTAGCCGATTTTATTCTCATATTACCCAGTATTTGACCTATTTTGATAGTGATGTGGTTAAAATTGCGGTTGCTATTGCTATTTTGTTTATTGCTACATTATTAGTTTGTACTATAGTGTCTTATATTATTGGTCAGTTGGTTCAAAAAACGGGGTTATCAGGTACAGACCGCGTTTTAGGAATTTGTTTTGGTGTGTTACGTGGTATTTTAGTCGTTGCTGCAGTACTTTTCTTTATTGATACTTTTACTCCTTTATCACAATCTCAATATTGGACTCAGTCTCAGCTTATTCCACATTTTCATTTTATTATTCGTTGGTTTTTTGATTATATCCAAAATTCGTCTTCTTTTTTAGCGCATTAGATTTGAGGTAATTGTTATATGTGTGGTGTAGTTGGTATTGTAGGATGTAGTACAGTTAATCAATCAATTTATGATGCTCTAACGGTGTTACAACATCGAGGGCAAGATGCGGCCGGAATCGTTACTATTGATGAGCAAAATCGCTTTCGTCTACGTAAGGCTAATGGTTTGGTTAAAGATGTTTTTCAAGAACATCATATGCAACGACTTCAAGGCAAACTGGGTATAGGTCATATTCGTTACCCTACAGCAGGTAGTTCTAGTCCATCCGAAGCTCAACCCTTTTATGTTAATTCACCTTACGGTATTGCGCTTGCGCACAATGGAAATTTGACTAATACCGACCAATTACGCCATAAAGTATTTGAACTTGCACGCCGCCATATCAATACTAATTCGGATTCAGAAGTCTTATTAAATATTTTAGCTAATGAACTGGATAAATTTCCAACTTACCCGTTAACGGCTGATAATATCTTTCAGGCTGTTCATCAAGTACATAATATTATTCAGGGTGCTTATGCCTGTGTTGCTATGATTATTGGACATGGACTTGTTGCTTTTCGTGATCCATATGGTATTCGTCCTTTAGTGATAGGAAAACGCGTACTTGATAATGGTAAAACTGAATATATGGTTGCGTCAGAAAGCGTTGCATTAGATATTCTTGATTTTGAATTGATGCGTGATGTTGAACCAGGGGAAGCTATTTACATTACCCAAGATGGCCAATTTTATGCACAACAATGTGCAGATAACCCCCAATATTATCCATGTATTTTTGAATATGTCTATTTTGCCCGACCTGATTCGCTAATGAATGGGGTATCTGTTTATCAATCTCGCATTTTAATGGGGCAAAAGTTAGGTCAAAAAATAGCGAGAGAATGGAAAGATATCGATATTGATGTCGTTATTCCCATTCCTGAAACCTCATGTGATGCTGCGCTCGAAATTGCACGCATTTTAAATAAACCTTATCGACAAGGATTTGTTAAAAATCGTTATATTGGTCGTACATTTATTATGCCAGGGCAAAGTGCACGTAAACTTTCAGTAAGAAGAAAGCTCAACGCCAATCGTATAGAATTTGAAGGAAAAAATGTTCTTCTGGTAGATGATTCAATTGTACGAGGCACTACGTCAGAAAAGATACTTCAAATGGTACGCTCTTGTGGTGCTAAAAAAGTGTATTTGGCTTCGGCTGCACCAGAAATAAGACACCCTAATGTTTATGGCATCGATATGCCCGTTGCCAGAGAACTTATTGCTTATAATCGTAACGTTGATCAAATCGCTAAAGATATTGGTGCAGATAAACTTATTTTCCAAAACCTTAATGATTTAATTGCTGCGATACGAGAATTAAATCCTAACATTACTCATTTTGAATGTTCGGTCTTTGATGGCAAGTATATTACTCAAGGTATAAATGATACTTATTTGTCACTTTTAGAAAAAAAACGCAACGATGATAAAAAAGTGTTTTGCCAAAAGGAATCGGAAAATTTAGAAATTTATAATGAAGATCAATCGTATAATTGATCAGTTGAAGGCATTTCAAAAACAGATAAATTTTTGCTAATTTGTCTGTTTTTTTATTTATTTTCTATTATTCCCTCTCGATTTTTTTCAATAACAAAAAAGTCATAAAAATAATATTCATATAAATCAATTAATTATAATTTTATGTAAAAGAGCCTTTTAATAATTAAATAATATTAATTACTTGAAAAAAAACAATATTTAATATTTTTACAAAAAAAAATCAAAAAAAAATTATAAAATCATTTTGATAAATGACAGTTTTGTAATATGATCCTACCCAATAAGAGGTTTTGTAAAAAAATCCACAATCTTTAAATAAATTTAAGTATAGAAAAACAATAAATTTGAACCGTAAGTGTACAAGGTTTAATTATAACTATGCTTATTTAGAATAAAAATAACTTGTTACTTTGTAGCAATGTTGCCGGTGAAATATAAGGAATAATTAAGATGAGAAACAATCTTAATTTAAAAGTTATCTCTGCGCTAATTGTTATAGCTCTAGGTTGTCAAACAACATGGGCTACGGGTAGTAACACTTCTAGCCCAGTAACTGCTGTTGATAGCAATAAGATAATTGAGTTAAAAGATGGTACTAAAGTTCGTGAAATGGTGAATAACCAACAACGCAGCTTATATCAAATTGCTTTACTAAGTAGTATATCTATTGCTGAATTAAGAGCAATGAATGCTGGTCGTTATGACAAGAAAGATGTGGTTGAGATTGGCGAACGATTGGTTCTTCCTGAAAATTCGCCATTATTACCAGCAATAAAGAAAGTGGATCCTGATAGCCAAAATAAATATGCTAATCTGCCTAAATTAGGATCCGATGATACATATGATCCTAAAGTGGATAAAAGTGCTTTAGCCAGCCAAGTTGCATCAACAATTCAAACTTTAGCCAGTCAAGATTGGAAACAGATAACCTCTCCAGATAATGGCGGTTTGTCAGGTCATATAAAGAGTAAAGCTAAAGATTATGCTGAGGATTATGTCCGTAGTGGTGTTAGAAACCAAGTTGTTGATCCAATCAAAAGTGCAGCACAAGACTTTTTAGGTCGTTTTGGTACTGCGCAATTGCAATTCGATTTAAGCGATAAAGGTACGTTTAATAACGTCAATCTTAAATTGTTTAGCCCTTGGTTGGATACAGAAGATACGTTGATATTTACTCAACTTTCGTTTCAAGAATATGAACATAATCGGCGTATTGGTAACTTTGGTATAGGTCAACGTTGGGATGTAGCAGATAAAAAGTGGTTATTGGGTTATAACGTATTTTTCGACCATGATTTTCAACGATCTCATAACCGTTTAGGGGTAGGTGCTGAAGCTTGGACCGATTACATGAAGTTTGCTGTTAACTATTATCATCCATTATCAGATTGGAAAGAATCTAAAGACTTTGATGATTATTTAGAACGAGCAGCTAGGGGATTTGATATCCGTTTCCAAGGCTATTTACCTCAATATCCACATCTTGGTGGTTCTTTAATGTATGAACAATACTATGGTGATAAAGTCGCATTGTTTGGCAAAGATAATTTGCAAAAAGACCCAAGAGCAATCACGGCTAGTATTGATTATACGCCAGTTCCGCTTTTTACGATCAAAGCTGAACATAAGCGTGGACAAGATAATAAAAAGGCAACTAAAGCTGAATTGACGATGAACTATCGTATTGGTACACCTTTAAAAGATCAGTTGGATCCTGATATGGTTCAGGCTGCTCGTTCAGTTAAAGGTAGCCGTTATGATCTTGTCGATCGTAATAACTATATTGTGCTTGAATATAAAGATAAAAAAATGAGTGTCGATCTAGGACTTGAAGCACTTCAGTTACTTGAAGGTGAGTCTTACGGCGTTACTATTGGTGTACATAATGCTAAAGGTTTAAATAGCCTTTCATGGTCTGGTGACATGATGGAAATTGATGCTGGAGGCGGCTTTCTATGCTCTACTGTTGGAATATGTACAGCTTCTAGTTGGATGACGCCTCCTGCTGATACAAATAATTGGAAGATTGTCGCGCCGAATTATGTTGATGCAAACGGTCAGCGTCACCCAATCAGTACTAATGGTAAATATACTTTATCTGTTACAGTGACTGATGGTAAAGGTAAATCGGCGACATCTAACTCTGTTACTTTCGAAGTTTTGCCTAATCCTTCAATGCGCAAAATTGGAGTTTGGGCTGTAGATAAAGGTGGGAATAAAACTGCTTTAGCAATGAATCCAGCAGATGGGCAAAGTGCAATAACCGTATTAGCAACGTTAGTTAAACCAAAGGTTATTAATGGTTCAATTACCTCTGCACAAGATGTAATAGGTTTTAGTGATGATGATTTAATGAATCGTATTCCAGAAACTTTTGATGCAGTATTAAAAGGCTGGACAGCGACTAGTAATGGTAAAAAAATTAGTTTAATTAATGGTGTTTCTGGTAATGTTAACTCTTGTCCGACACAAGAACCTTGTATTATTGTTAAAGGGTTTGAAAAAGTAAAAATGGGACAAAAAGCTTCTTCCAAGTCAGCAACAGCAGCAGGTACAGAGGTCATAGGTGATAGTTATCTTTTAGATGTTGCTTCTAACATTGAAGGTGTTGTTGAGTTTTCTATCGCAATTGATCAGTTTGGGACATCGTTCAATAAAGCGATCGTAGATTTCTCTGGCGGTAAAGCAGGAATAGTAAAAGTTTATCGTAGTGATGGTGTATTAGTAGCAAGAAGTGAAGGTCATCTTCTTCAATTTGATCCAAGCGGTCCAAATGAGTGGAAAGTTGATTCTGAATATTATGTAAAAGCTTATCCTATGGGTTACGAAGATGAAGCGCATGAAATTAAAAATCCATTTATAATTTGGTCATTAGTGGGTTCAAATGAGCTTGCATGTCCTGGTAGTAAGGCAACAAGTGCATTACCAGATTTTGTGAAGAACCCTAATGGACCTTGGTTTAATGTCGCTATGGGTGTTGATGCTCATTACACATTAAGAAGTTTAAGAACACAAAGTTATGCGTCTTCTGGAATGAGTATTGAAAAGAGTGAAGGAGCGCCGACTTATTTGAATTTAGCAACACTTAATACCTCGCCACTAGCTTGTGCTGGGGATCAAGGATTTAAATTGCAAGTCGTTGTTAATTAATAATAGATTTTAGGTTGTCGAAGTTAATCGGCAGCCTATTACTGGGAACACCAACCAAAGTGGTGTATTTATATAAATACAACATGTTAATTTAGAAATAAAATAGGAAGTTAAACATGAAAAATTTAACGTTAAAAAAAGTCGCATTCGGCTTATTATTAGCTGGTTATGCTTCAAGTAGTGCATT
>CALYPO010000056.1 GCA_945276085.1 uncultured Gilliamella sp. | reverse complement strand
ATATTTAACGACTTTTAATCGTGTTAATAATATTTGTCGTTGAACAACCATCTTCAAAATTAAGTACTTTGACAATGCCGCCAGCATCAATCACCTCTTTGCCACCGGCGATGTCTTCCGGTTTATAATCACCACCTTTAACTAATACATCAGGTAATATATTAGCGATCAGTCGTTGTGGTGTTTGTTCTTCAAATGGTACCACCCAATCAACTGAATCAAGCGCACCTAAAACAATCATACGTTGCATAAGTGGGTTAATCGGTCTTGATTCACCTTTCAATTGTTTTACCGATGCATCGCTATTTACAGCGACAATTAATCGATCTCCCAATTTTCGAGCATTGGCTAGATAAGAAACATGACCAGCATGCAAAATATCAAAGCAACCATTGGTCATGACAATTTTTTCACCGCGTTGTCTCGCTTTTTTAACTTCTTCTTTTAGCTCATCTTCCGTCATTACACCAAAACCATTATCTTTTCGAGCTCGAATGGCATTTTCAAGCTCAACTTGTGATACTGTAGAAGTACCTAATTTGCCTACAACCACACCCGCTGCTGCATTGGCTAAATAACAGCTATCTTCGAGTGATTGACCTGATGCTAAAGCCGCGGCTAATGTGGCTATCACAGTATCACCCGCGCCAGTAACGTCAAAGACTTCTTTAGCTTGTGTCGGTAAATGATAAGTTGGTTTATCTAACTGTAATAGTGTCATGCCTTTTTCACTACGCGTAACAAGTAATGCTTTAAGTTGATATTTTTTGATAAGTGCAAGCCCTTTTTCGACAATTTCTTGCTCACTATCACACTGCCCTACCACTGCTTCAAATTCTGACATATTTGGTGTCAGTAACGTTGCGCCGCGGTAACGCTCAAAGTCAGTTCCTTTAGGATCAACCAAAATAGGAACATTAGCCTGATTAGCAAGATCAATCATCTTTTGTACGGACGATAACGCGCCTTTTGCATAATCAGATAAAACTAATACTTTATGTGTAGTTAATGCAGTTTGTATACGCTCTAAAATTGGGCTAGCATCAACTTTATCAAATCCTTCTTCAAAATCGATTCGAATTAATTGTTGATTACGCGAAAGTACTCTTAATTTAGTTATGGTTGGATGAGTAGAAACAGCAACAAAATCACAATGAACATGATGTTTGCTTAATTCTTCATCGAGAATTTTAGCAGCTTCATCAATTCCTGTTAAGCCAATTAAACGAACATTGCCACTTAATGAAGTGATATTCATTGCTACATTGGCAGCGCCACCTGGCCGCTCTTCTAATGCATCAATTTTAACCACAGGTACAGGCGCTTCAGGCGATATACGATTGGTTCCACCATACCAATAGCGATCTAACATGATATCACCAACAACTAATACATTGGCTTGACTAAAATCAGGTAATGAAGTTTTCATTATCAATAATTATCCTTTACTTATCATTTATATTTTATATAACGACTTATTCAGTTTTATTTGATTCGCTATCATCTTCATTGTCTTTAATATCTGCGGTTCTTGGGCGATAAAACCTCGCAAAAAAAGTACCAATTTCAAACAATAAACAGATAGGAATCGCTAAAAGAATTTGTGAAAATACATCAGGTGGGGTCACAAACATAGCGACAGCAAATACACCAACAATAATATATGGGCGTTTTTTTCTTAAATTTTTTGGAGTGGTAACACCTGTCCAACAGAGCAATATAATAGCCACAGGCACTTCAAATGCAAAACCAAATACGATAAAAAGTGTCATGACAAAATCAAGATACTTCGTAATATCGGTATTAATCGCAACATCAACTGGTGCAGTGTGAATAAAAAAGTAAAATGCTAATGGAAACACCACAAAATAAGCAAAAGCAATCCCCATATAAAAAAGTACAGTACTTGATACGATCAGTGGCATAACCAAACGTTTTTCATGCTGATAGAGGGCTGGAGCAATAAATCCCCAAACTTGGTAAAGTACATAGGGAATCGAAATAAAAATAGCGACTATAGCGGTGAGTTTAATTGGGGTAAAAAAAGGAGCTGCGATATCGGTCGCAATCATACTGCTGCCTTGCGGTAATTGGCTAATTAAAGGATTAGCTACAATATG
The DNA here is from genome assembly GCA_945276085.1 of uncultured Gilliamella sp. GTDB lineage: Bacteria > Pseudomonadota > Gammaproteobacteria > Enterobacterales > Orbaceae > Gilliamella. The sequence goes on along the minus strand of CALYPO010000056.1, from coordinate 7,833 downwards.
ATAGATATCATTTGAGAAATAGAGTAAACAAATTAATACCAGTAAAATACAGATAATACAGCGTAAAAGTCGAGTCCGAAGCTCGATTAGATGTCCAATTAACGGTTGTGTAGCGTCTTCTGTCATGATTTATCTTTATCAGAATGAGTTTGAGTATCAATGTGAGCGGCTGAATCAATTTCTTTTTGTAATGATTCGGTAACGCGTTTTAAATCGTCAATTGAAGCTTGAATCTCGGGAGTGAGCGTTTTTAAGCCACTTTGTTCAGCTTTTTTTAAACTGTCTTGTAACTCTTGTAATTTAAGTTCTTTATTTAACTCTAATTGTACAGTCGCTGACATGCGACGAAGTACTTTGATCCAGCTAGCAACGGTTTTAATTGCCACAGGCAAGCGCTCGGGACCTAATACAACCAGCCCAAGAATCATTACTAATAGTAATTGCCCAAAGCTAATATCAAACACAGGCTACTCTTTTTTGTTAGTATTATTATCGGAAGAATCAAGATTTTCAACTTGTTGTGAATCATTACGATCTTTTTTGTCATCATCGTCATTCATCGCTTTTTTAAAGCCTTTGATAGACGCACCAAGATCCGATCCTAATGAACGTAATTTTTTAGTTCCAAATAATAATACAACAACAGCAATCAATATTAATAGTTGGGGTAAACTTGGCATCATGATAACTTTCTCCAACAAGCTTAGGTAAACAAATTATACACTTAATTTATACGATTTTAAAATAACATGCTAATGAATGATCAGCGCCATTATACATAATAGGCTGATAACAACCGTGAACCCCAAAAGATAAGATTCGCGCTTTTTACTCTGTTTTATCTCTTGCTGGATTTGCATTAATTGTTGGTTCAACTGCTTTGTCATGCGCGCATTATCATTTAATTTTACAGGTAAGTCAGGCAAAATTGAGCGCCATTGCGGTAATGCTGTCCAAAATTGTTGTAATATTTTTTTAGCGCTATACTTATCTTCATACCATTTTTCTAAAAATGGTTTAGCGGTTTGCCATAAATCGAGTTCGGGATAGAGCTGACGTCCTAATCCTTCTATGTAAAATAACGTTTTTTCAAGTAGAGTTAATTGAGGTTGAATATCCATATTAAATTGACGGGCTACTTGAAATAATTGTAGTAAAATTTGTGAAAAAGAGATCGCTGACAATGGTTTAGCAAAAGCAGGCTCGCAAACATTACGCATTGCCATTTCAAGAGCAGTTGCGTCAGTTGTTTCAGGCACCCAACCCGAAGCAATATAAGTTTCAGCAATTTTTCGATAATCCCGATTAAAAAAAGCAAGAAAATTTTCAGCAAGATAACGTTGATCATCTTCACTTAGTACGCCGACAATAGCACAATCAATGCCGATGTATCTTGGATTTTGTACATCAGTAATATCCACAAAGATATTACCGGGATGCATATCTGCATGAAAAAAATTATCACGAAACACTTGGGTAAAAAATGCTTGAACACCTCGTTCAGCCAGTAATTTCATATTAACTTTTTTATGCTTGAGTTGTTCAATATCGGCTATTGGAACACCTCTAATTCGCTCTTCAACCAATATGTTTTTTCGACATAGATCTTGGTAGACATACGGTATATACAAAATATCACTATTGATGAAATTATCACGTAATCTAGCTGTATTATAAGCTTCTTGCTGTAAATCTAACTCTTTTAATAAGGTACTTTCGTAATCGCGTACAATCTCTAAAGCGCGTAATTTTTCACCCGATTTAACGCGTTTAGTCAACTGATTAGCGGCCCAATACATTAGGTCAATATCGGAGCGAATTACCGGTAGAATATTTGGACGTAATACTTTTATTATTATCTCAGCTTGGCTGCGCTTTAATATCGCTGTATGCACTTGAGCAATAGATGCGGATGCTAGCGGTTTTTCATCAAAATTAGAAAAATAGTAATCTAGAGGTTGTTCTAATGCGCTTTCAATTAGTTGTTTAGCAATTTTCCCATCAAAAGGGTCGACTTGATCTTGTAATTTAGCCAGCGCATCTGCAATATGTATAGGTAATACATCACGCCTAGTTGAAATCATCTGTCCAAATTTAATCCAAACTGGACCTAACTCTTGCAAAGCTTGACGTAGCCTTTCCCCTATTTCTTGGTGTTTTGCTTTGGGGCGGATCCAAAATAAACACTTTGACAAAAATTTAGGCCATCTTACTGAATGGTGTTTTGGCAATAATTCATCTAATCGATATGCACGAAATACTGCCAATATTTTATAAAGTCGAAAAAATGTCATAATCGTTGTCGCATGTCGCCTTAAAATTTAAAACCAGTATGCAAAGCCACAATGCCGCCTGTCATATTGTGATATTTAACGTCTACAAAACCGGCATCTTCCATCATTTTCTTTAATGTTTTTTGGTCAGGATGCATACGAATAGATTCAGCTAGATAACGATAACTATCGGCATCGTTTGCCACAACTTTACCCATTAATGGTAGCATCGTGAAAGAATACAAATCGTAAGCTTTATTTAGAATTTTGTATTGAGGTTTAGAAAACTCAAGAATAAGTAAACGACCGCCTGGTTTTAATACCCGCCACATCGAACACAATGCTTTTTGTTTATCAGTCACATTACGCAGTCCAAACGATATGGTAATACAATCAAAATAGTTATCAGCAAAAGGCAGTTCTTCTGCATTCGCTTGTACATATTCTATATTTTTGAATAAACCTTTGTCGCGTAACTTGTCTCGACCAACTTTCAGCATGGATTCATTAATATCAGCCAACACAACTAGCCCATCATCCCCCACGAGTTGAGAAAATTTGGCTGTTAGATCACCTGTCCCACCTGCTAAATCCAATACTTTTTGGCCCTTACGTACGCTACTATATTCAATGGTAACCTTCTTCCAGATACGATGAATACCAAATGACATAAGATCATTCATTACATCGTATTTATCAGCAACGGAATGAAATACTTCTGCAACTCGTTTGACTTTTTCTTGCTTTAAAACTTGTGTATAACCAAAATCAATTTTTTCTTGTTCTTTATTATCTTGTTTATCAGGGGATTGAGACATAAAAATTTACCTATCACATCGAGTTGACTTATTTTAGCATAAGCCACTGTAAATGTGATGAACTAAATCAATAATGACTCAACCATTTTAGAAATAGCTTCAAAATTTTGTAACATCGTGTTGGACGAATCAAGATCTTGTTGATGAATAACTAAATCAAAATGATAGCTTTCTTTCAAACCTTTTAAAACCTCATGTTCTTTTTGAAAGATTTGCGTATAGTATTGGGACAGTGTTTCGAAATCGATTGAAGTAAAAAGCACCTTATTACTTGTTTCGATCGCTTTTGATAACCGCTCCACATGTAACATTGCAATACGGATATAATCAGTTTCACTCAAATAACGCTGATTATAAGGGGTTGATATTTCACGTTCAATGTAATTAATATACCCATTTGATACATATTGTGTGTTATAGATATTAGCTAATTGTAAAGGGAGCTCATTGAATTTTCCCTGTCCAATAATTGCTATTTTTTTGACAAAAAAAGGTTTTGCAGCTTTGGCAATAAAAGACCAATTTTGATATGGATTTTCACGAATTTGAGTCGCACTAATGTTAATAAAATCGCGATTAGCATCGACTAACACGGCTGGACAATGAAAATATAATTCATGATTTTTAATATCTTGTGGTTCACTGGTAAAAACCACTGTAGGTTCTATTTTATGATCAGTTAAAATCTGTTTTACCCGATCACTCCAATCTTGCCAACCATTTGGATAATATTCAATGTTAGATTCGTCTAAAATATGGACATGAATATTATGGCGATCTTTAAACGTTTCTTGTAACCATGAAAAACGATCACACACTTGTGGTTGTTTAGGTAGGCGACTGCTTGCAAAAAGTTGTTTATCACGATTTGCCTCACAGCCTAACATGATATGGAGTTCATCAACTTGTGTCATCGCTTTTTCAATTAGATAGATATGACCACAATGTAAAGGATAAAATTTACCGAAAATCAAACCAACTTTATGTTTAGATACCATGACTATTACCAACGCATTGAAATCCTGCTAACAATGTACAGAAAATATTAACATTGTCTAATGAATTGATGCTATTTTAATGTTTTTGTAGCATTTTTTTACTTTGACTATTCAACATAGTAAATAGTCAACAATAACATCAAATATTTTAATATTGCATTGAGGATAAAGTAATACCTGTTGCAACAGAGATATTAAGTGAAGGCATGTTATCATTCCCCTTCAAATGAACCACAACATCAGCACATTGTACTAATTTTATATTAATTTGTTGGAATATGACTAATACCGTTTTTTTATGAAACTCAACTTTTGCTAATTCTGTTGAGGCAATTGATTTTACCTGACAAGGTAATAAGACAATAATTTGATAACCATGCTGTTTGAATTGATCAAGTGAAACAATAAAATCATCACTTTTTATTGATTCAACTGCTTCAATTCCACCTTCTGCCACCCGCATAGCTGCGCCACTATCGAGTAAATTAGTTTGTCGTAGCATTACAGCATTTACTTTATAAAATGCAGCGCTACGAATTAATCCACCCAAATTATGGGGATTATTTACATCATCAATCGCTAAAATACAATCTTGCTGTTTATCATGATATTTGTCTAAATAGTCAAACATAGTGATAGCAACGCGTTTTTTAACGATCAAACAAACGCCACCATGATGCGAAGTTTGAGTTATTTTGGCAATTTGCTCATTTGAAACAATATCGTAGCCTAAACGTTGTTTAACTAACCAATTAATTAAATCCCTAAATTGATAAGTCATTTCTTGCGTAATGAACAATTTTACAATTGCCGCGCGGCGGTGCTTAAAAACCGATTTACAACTGTTTTCACTATAAACTAAAGTTTCTTCTTTACGTTGGCGGTAGCCATCATAACCAAATGTAGGGCTTTGATCATTATCCCGTACTTTTTTGCGCCAAGGGGATTCGTTTTCATCTTGTAAATCGTACGTAGATTTATTTACTTCAACAATAATACTTTGTTTGACAAAACCTGTTTTAGCTGCTTTAGGTTTGAACGTTTCAATTCGATCATTATTACGCTTATCTCTTCTTTTAGCGTTAAACTGAAAAGAATTATCTTTGCGATTATCTTTATGCCCACTAATTTTTTCTTTATTAGTTCGAGAATGCTTTTTAGGGTCATTAGTTGTAGCGTAAAAAATAGCTGGTTTATTTTTTTCAGTATTATCGTTCATATTTATCTCAAAATAATTGGTTATCGTGTACGAATGGTTGGCGCAATTTTATCTAAAACACCATTGACAAATTTATGGCTATCTTCTGCTCCGAAAGTTTTAGTTAAATCGATAGCTTCATTAATAACAACCTTATAAGGTACATCGTGACGTTTGGTTAATTCATAAAGCGCAATTCTTAATACGGCTAACTCAACTTGACCAAGCTCATCTACTGTTCGCTCAGTAAGATAAGGTGCCATTTTTTCATCTAACTCTGTAGTGTTTTTAGCAACACCATGAAGTAACTCTCGAAAATATTTCGTATCAACACCTTTCATATCTTGTTCAGTCATAAAACTTGTCTCAACATCAGCAAGATCATTTCTAGATATTTGCCAAGAGTAAATTGCTTGAACGGCGCATTCTCTTGCTCGACGACGAGGATTAACTAATGCCACTAAATTACTCCTTAATTGTTTTGATAACGTTAAGCATTTCCAGTGCAGTTAATGCAGCTTCAGCACCTTTATTACCTGCTTTAGTGCCAGCACGTTCAACGGCTTGTTCTATGCTTTCAGTCGTTAAAATGCCAAAACCGACTGGAATTGAAAATTCTAAACTAGCACTTAATAGGCCAGAGCTTGATTCGCCTGCAACAAAATCAAAATGTGCAGTGCTTCCTCTAATTACTGTCCCCAAAGCCACAATAGCATCATATTTTTTAGATTGTGCAGCAACTTTTGCAGTAAGCGGAATTTCATAGGCGCCCGGTACCCAAATAACCGTAATATTTTTTTCATCAACTTGACCAATACGCGTTAACGCGTCAACAGCACCGTTTACTAAACTTTCATTAATAAAATGATTAAAACGTGCCACAATTATAGCGACTTTCGCTTTTGGTGCAGCAACTTTACCTTTAACTGTTTGCATAGTGATTCCTTATCGTTCGATTATAAATGCAATTTCACTTTGATTAATTGTAGGTGAAAATATTTGCTGATTATATCATGATTTGAAGGCTTATCCTATCAGCAAATAACGCTACAACCTCGTTTTGATTAACAATTTATTGGAAAATAAATACAAAGATTTTATTTATGAGAACTTAAATAGTTTGAGTAATATAAAAAAATTTTAATTAAACAATTTTGTTAATTTTTTATGATTGATTTTTATGCTAATAAATTAAATTTACTTCAACTTTTTTCACTATCTATCATTTTATTTTTATTATCCCTTGCAAGCAGTTTTGAACGCACTACAATGGTAGTAAGATTTTTCATTTATGAGGTAATTTAGATGTATATTGATGCTATTCGTGATGAACTCAACCAAGCACTAAATGTATTGGTAAATTTTGTTTCGGATGATGGCAATCTTCACAAAATCCAACAAGCAGCTGTGCTTATAGCTAACGCATTTAAACAAGGTGGTAAAGTTTTATCATGTGGCAATGGTGGTTCCCATTGTGATGCTATGCATTTTGCTGAAGAGTTAACCGGTCGTTACCGTGATAATCGTCCAGCTTATCCTGCAATAGCTATATCAGATGTTAGTCATATATCTTGTGTAGGCAATGATTTCGGATTTGATTCTATATTTTCACGTTATGTTGAAGGTGTTGGACAAAAAGGCGATGTATTATTAGGTATTTCAACGTCAGGTAATTCAGCTAATGTATTAAAAGCAATAGACGTAGCTAAACAAAAAGGGATGAAAATTATTACCTTAACCGGTAAAGATGGCGGTAAAATGAACGGACTGGCTGATGTCGATATTCGTGTACCACATTTTGGTTATGCTGATCGTGTACAAGAAATCCATATCAAAGTTATTCATATTTTAATTATGCTAATTGAAAAAGAGATGGCTTAAAATGTGTGAATTATTGGGTATGAGCGCTAACGTGCCAACTGATATTTGTTTTAGCTTCACGAGTTTAATTAAACGTGGCGGAGATAAAGGACCACATAAAGACGGTTGGGGTATTACCTTTTATGAAGGTAAAGGCTGTCGAACGTTTAAGGATCCTGAGCCTTGTAGCTATTCACCTATCGCTAAAATGGTACAACAATACCCAATTAAATCTAAGGCTGTTATCGCGCATATTCGTCAAGCAAATCGTGGGGGGGTAGCGCTTGAAAACACACACCCCTTTACCCGAGAATTGTGGGGTAAAAATTGGACTTTTGCCCACAATGGGCAATTAACTGATTACGAAAAGCTGGATATGGGAATTTTTCAACCAGTTGGATTAACCGACAGTGAGTATGCTTTTTGTTACTTAATTAATCAGTTACATAAAAAATATCCAAAACAACCGACTGATGATATTGAGCTTTTTACTTATATCCAACAATGTGCACTTGAACTGAATCAACTTGGCATATTTAATATGCTGCTTTCTAATGGGCAATATGTCTTTGCTTATTGTTCAACTAATTTACATTGGATTACGCGCAAAGCACCTTTTGGCAAAGCAAAGTTAATTGATGAAGATGTTGAAATCGATTTTCAAAAGCATACTACACCAAATGATA
>CALYPO010000055.1 GCA_945276085.1 uncultured Gilliamella sp. | reverse complement strand
ATCTACTGGTAATTAATTAAACTTTTTTACCAGTAGGTATCTAGTTTATAAATTTATTTACTTTCCCATTTAATCAATTGTCAAATTGCGAGTTGTTAAATCAAATGGTGTTAATTGATAAACATAATAATTGAGCCAGTTACTAAATAATAAATAAGCATGGCTTCGCCATGTGGCTTTTGGCGTTAAATTTGGGTTATTTTCAGGAAAATAGTTGTAAGGAATTTCCGGATTTATTCCAGCTTTCAAATCTCGATTATATTCATTAGCTAAGGTGAAGGAGTCATATTCTGGATGCCCTGTTACAAAAGCCATACGTTTATCCGCAGTTGCCATCAAATATGGACCGGTTAAATCTGATTCAGCTAAAATCGTCAAATCAGTATAACTTTTAATTTTATCTATTGGAAAATCAGCATTACGTGAATGTGGCGCTAAAAAAGTATCGTCAAAACCTCGAGTTAAAAGTGCATTAGGTTGTATGATTTGATGTTGATAGACGCCTGACAATTTTTGTGAGCGAGTAAATTTTGGCATATCATAGAGTACATTTAATGCAGCTTGTACAGCCCAGCAAACAAACATTGTTGAAGTAACATGATCTTTTGCCCAAGTAATTATTTCAGCTAATTTTGGCCAATACACTACATCTGAAAATGCGACTTTACCTAATGGTGCGCCAGTTATGATAAGACCATCAAAATTCTGCTCACGAATATCTTCAAAATCACAATAAAAGCTATTTAAATGCTCTACAGGGGTATTTTTGGATTCACGTTGATCAATACGCAAGAGTTGAATATTGACTTGTAAAGATGAATTGGAAAGCAAACGTAAAAACTGATTTTCAGTTTCGATCTTTTTAGGCATTAAATTTAAGAAGAGAAGCTTTAGTGGACGAATTTCTTGAGTATTAGCACGAGTTGAAGTCATCACAAATACATTTTCATTACGTAACACATCTACTGCCGGTAATGAATCTGGAATACATATAGGCATATTAAAAGCTCCTATTAATTACTTTTTATAACATTTCAAATAGACGTCTAGAAATCCATATAGCTAAATATAGTGTTTTTTAGAAAGATTGTCGAGCGTTTTGTTAGAAAAAATAGATATAATATTTTAAACAAAATCAGAACAATAGCAGATTATATGAATTAACAAATAAGTGTGATGATAGTTATATAAATAGTAAAAATAGAATTTAAATGATTCGAGTATCGGTCCGCCAAGTATCTGCGGTTAAAGCCTCACCAAAATAGCTATTAATCAGTTTTTGTGTGATTTCGCTTAATGGCGAAGCTAAGACTTCAGCAGTATTACCATATTCAACTAAATCACCATTATGCATAACTAAAATTTGGTCACTGATATGTTTCATCATACCAATATCTTGTGTTACATAGACATAAGAAATATTCTGTTCTTCTTGTAAAGACAACATCAAATTAACAATCTGTGAACGCATTGAAATATCTAACGCAGCTAAAGCTTCATCGAGAATAATAACTTTGGGTTTCAGAATTAAGGCCCTAGCCAATGCGACGCGTTGTTTTTGCCCCGCTGCCATCACTGATGGATAATAAGAAGCATGTTCAGGCAGTAAGCCTACTTGTTTTAAAACATCACTAATCAATTTTTCACGTTCAAGAGCGCTATAATTGCTATTGCGTTTAAGTGGAATTTCAAGTAATTGACCAATACGAAGTCTTGGGTCAAAAGAGCTTTCAACATGTTGAAATATCATTCTAATAAGTTGTGACCGATGGACAAAATCACCATATTCAACTTTATTACCGTCAATCCAAATATCCCCACTATCTGGTTTTATCATACCCACCAGCATTTTGGCTAGTGTCGATTTTCCTGAACCATTTTGTCCTATAATGGCGAGTGTTTTACCTTCGTTGAGCGAGAACGACAATGGTTTAACTGCATCAATTTGTAAATGACCAAAGAGCCCTTTAGGAATTTTAAATCGTTTTGATAAATTTCGGACTTTTAATATTGGGTTCATTAACTATTCCTATATTTACTCATCAGTATTTAATGGAAAATGGCAAGCCACAGAATGATCCTTTATCAGAATAAGTTCAGGTGCTTGAATACATTTTTTTTGAGCATAAGGACAACGTGGCCCTAATCGACAACCAATAGGTAAATGCTCCAATGAAGGGATAACCCCTGGTAACGTGTTCAATGGACTTTTATGTGGCATGGCTTTACCAAAATCAGGTATAGCATAAATCAATGCCTGAGTATAAGGATGATAAGGCGATTTTATTAAATCTTCACTATCCGCAACCTCAACGGTTTGTCCACAATAAAGGACATTGATACGATCTGTCCAGCGAGTAACCATTTGTAAATCATGACTAATAAGTAAAATAGTCGTCCCCATATTCTGATTCATACTCGCTAATAACCTGAAGATTTGCGCTTCAGTTGTTGCTTCCATAGCATTAGTTGGTTCATCTGCAATAAGTAACTTAGGTTGGTTTGCTAATGCAATTGCAATCATCACTTTTTGACATTCACCTTCCGTTAATTCAAAAGGATATGATTTAAGGATTTCTTTATGATCTTTAATTCCAACGCGATGTAATAATTCAACAGCTCGATGTTTACGCCAAAATAGACGCTGCCACCAATGTCCTTTAAAGGTTCTTTGTGGGATAGCCTCGATTAACTGTTGCCCTATTTTCATTGAGGGATCCAAGCAAGACTGCGGTTCTTGGAAAATCATCGAAATATGGTCACTGATGACTTTTCGACGTTGTTTTGGTGTCAATTTAAGTAAATCGATATCATTAAAATGAAAACGATCAGCAGATATTTTCCAATTATGATTTGTCACACCCAATATAGCTTTAGCAATAAGGCTTTTACCAGAACCAGACTCGCCAACTAGACCTCGAATTTCGCCTTCAGACAGCTTCAAATTCACGCGATCAATTGCGCGTAAAAGGCCATCTGGAGTAATAAACTCAATAGTTAAATTACGAATGTCTAATAATGCCATAATTAATGTCCTACTCGCTGGCCAAATAATCCAAAATTGAATAAATAAACCAAAGTAATTGTAGTAGACACAGCAATACCCGGAGCTAAAAAAGCAAGCAAATTAACATCCATCATATCTTTCATCTTAAACATCATCATGCCTAAATCTGGCCGAGAAAAATCATTAGCAAAACCCAAAAAGGTAATTGTTGTTATCGCTAAAATAACTGAACCAAATAATGAAACAATTTCAGCCAAATAAACGGGTAAAATATTAGGGATAATATAATGATTTAAGATAGAAAATGAGGATAATCCATCGAGTCGATACGCAGTAATATAGGTTTTATTCCATTCCTTAATAACACGTTGATGGATATTATAAATGAAGCGCGGTGAATAGGATAAACCAATCACAATTAAAATATTGGTAATATCATCTTCCAATAACAAGCTAATAACAATTACACCAAGTAATGGCGGAACGACCATAAAAAATCTAAAAATAAATAAAATAAAAGGCCTAATAAATGAAACAAAAAACATTAAATAGTTAATCACTCCACCGATTATGATGACATAAAAAACCGCTTTTAAAGTCATTGAAATGGTTGACCGATAACCAATTAATAAGTAATCAAAAATATCTTGCCCTTGATCAGTTGTTCCTAATATATGATTAATATCTCCATTAGGCCACCAAGCAGGAGGCAATGAAGTTGCATAGATAGGGTTCAAGTGAGCATGAAAAAGCCATTTGGTTGATAATGCAATAAAAGCAATTGCTAAAACCCCATAAAAACTTATGATCAGGTATAAATTGCTATGAAGTCTTTGGAAACATGAATTTATTCGCTTACCTAACAAAATTATCCTAGACATAATGTTCCTTATGACGTAATGGATAAATAGCGATAGCTGTTATCTCACCTAATAAAGTCAATAAACTAATTACTGTTCCACACGCAAGAATTGCTATCGCAATAATAAAATAATTATGGTTACGATAAGCCATCATCACCCATTGGCCTAAACCAACTCGATTGAATAAAATTTCAATAACCATAGTTAAAAATAATAAAGTCGTGGTGTTATATGTCAATTGTGGAATTGTTGCCGGAATTGAATTTGGTAATAAATGTCGACGTAACACTTTAAACGGTGAACGTTCCCGGATAATTGCCATTTTAATATAATTTTGTCTTGAAGTATTTTTGACATTTTCACTGACTAGTTGAATGGTCATAATACTTGGTTGAATAGCTAAAATAATTGTTGGCAAAAGTAAATAGTGAAGCTGATCTAACAATGCAGTGAATTTATCTGGCCTTGATGAAATTAAAATATCTAGCAAAGAACTACCGGTTACTGATGGTGCGATATCAAAGTTCATTGAAATCTGCATTGTCGAGGAAAGATAGAACATTACAATTGTTGCGAGCATAACAATCGGGCAAGAATAAAAGATTAAACAGCCTAAACGAATGGTAGTATTCAACCAATTTATATTACTTAAACCTAGAAAAATACCCAAAGGTAATCCAATAAGTAAAGCTACAAGCAATGCTAAAATACAAAGTTCAAACGTTGTTAATAAGGTATCTAAAAATGGTAAAGTTTCACCTGATACTAACCTAAATTGACCTTGTAGTAATTGTTTAAAAAAAGCATTATAGGCATCAACAAAAGTTAAATCACTAAAAATAGATTGAGGATCAAAATAGACCAGACAAAAGCTGATCTGAGCAAGTACGCAGATAATAAATGAAAACGTCACTATTTTTTTTAAAATATAGATAATCATTGTTTATCTTTATTATGAGTAAAAACAACAGTGATATCCATCACTGTTGTTTTAGTTATCTGCTATTCAGGTATGACCGGTTTACTTGCTGCGGCATAAGCATGATCTTGAGCACTTAATCCACCAGCATTACCTTTACCGTCATAACGATAATCCAACTCTTCTCGTGTTTTTATTCCACTATCAGATTCCACATAGTCCGGAGCTGGAGCCTTAGTCATTATTGATGATGAATAACCCGCTGCAGGATCTGCTGTAGATTCTGTTGTTACCTGAGTTGTAGGTGATTTCTCAATATTTGCTTGAGTTGTGATATTTGATTGAGATTCACTAGCAACTACGTTTTTAGCGATGTCTACATCATCTTTAATTACGATTGGTAATAAAAGTGAAGGGATCACTGGAACAGCATTAGACGATTCATCATGGCTAACTTGACTATAATCAACCGATACACGGCCTAATGCAAGCTCTAATGACGCAGCAGCAAATTGCAATGGCATTGCAGACTGTTTTAATTCGCTATTTTTACCGCGTCGTTTAGTCCGTGGTGTATTCATACGCAAATGACGAGATGTTCTTCGTTGACGCTTCGGTTGTGAATCGTTAGTTACAGCATTATCGCCTGTTTCAGGAACAATAACCGGCAATAATAAAGTAGGGATACACACTTTTTCAGCTTGAGCAGGTACATCACTATTTTTAACACGAACACTCTTCGTTAATGCACGCTGTTGACGTCTTGGTTTCGCTTCTTTTTGCTTAGGTGGTTGTGCCGCCTCATTAACGACTTTATCAGCTTTTATATTATTCGCAGCATTAGATGAATTATTATTTTGTTTTGTACGACGATTAGAGCGTGTAGTCTCTTTAACTTCATCAGTTGCAACATTATTATTTGCAGCTGAATTGTTACGATTATTACGCTGACGTCGATTATTTGAGCGTTGATTATCTCGTTTTTTATTTGATTGAGGCTTAACTTCTGGTTTAGGTTCTACCTTTTCTGAAACAAATAACTGACGAATTTTCTTAAATAAACCACCAAATAAGCCACTAGATTTTTCAACTTTTTTCGGTTCACTTTTCGCTTTAGATGCTTTACTCGCTTCTACTTTAGGACCTGATAATACAGCTTGCTCTACCACTAATTCAGCGACTTGATCTTCTTCTTCCTCTTCAAGCTCACGGATTAGTTTAGGTAAATTGTAGCTTAATACATCTGTCTCTTCACCACTACGTTTACGAATCACTTTATAAAGTGGTGTTTCCATTTCTTCATCGCCAGCAATGACGATTTTAACATCGGGATGCATTCTTTCGATATTATTAATCGCACGACGCTTTTCGTTAAGCAAATAACTAGCAATTGGTACTGGCACAATCACATCAATTTGAACCGTATTATCTTTCATCGCCTCTTCTTGAATTAAGCGAAGAATTGAAAGTGATAATGAATTATTATCACGAACTGTACCTGTTCCTTGACAACGAGGACATATATGATGAGTTGCTTCACGTAGAGATGGGCTTAAACGTTGACGAGACATTTCAAGCAAACCAAAACGGGAAATACGAGTGGTTTGGATTCTTGCTCGATCGGTTTTCATCGCTTCTTTTAAGCGATTTTCCACTTCACGTTGATTACGAATTGGCGTCATATCAATAAAGTCGATGACAATCAAGCCACCTAAATCACGTAACCGCAATTGGCGAGCAATCTCTTCTGCCGCTTCAAGATTAGTATTAAATGCAGTCTCTTCAATATCGCTACCACGAATAGATTTAGCTGAGTTAATATCGATCGCAGTTAATGCTTCAGTTGCATCAATAACAATCGAACCACCAGATGGTAAGCGAACTTCCCGTTGGAATGCCGATTCAATCTGACCTTCGATTTGAAAATGATTAAATAATGGTACATCACCTTCATAAAGTTTAAGACGACTAACATACTCAACACGACCTAAATCAGCTAATCGTTTTTTTGCAATTTCCAGTACTTTAGGATTATCAATAAGAATATCACCCACATCATCACGTAAATAATCACGAAATGCTCGAGTAATAATGTCACTTTCTTTATGAATTAAGCTTGGTGCTGGATGATTTTTTGACTCATTTTGAATCGCTGTCCAATAATTAACTAACGCATTTAAATCCTGTTGTAACTCTTCTTGGCTTTTACCCACACCCGCTGTTCTAGCTATTACACCCATGCCCTTTGGTTTTTCTAGCGCATCGATAACTCTTTTTAGATCTGCACGCTCTTCTCCCTCAATACGGCGCGAAACCCCACCTGCTCTTGGGTCATTTGGCATTAATACTAAATAGCTACCGGCTAAACTGATATAAGTCGTTAAAGCAGCACCTTTTTTACCACGAATCTCTTTTTCAATTTGGATAAGGACTTCTTGGCCTTCTTGCAGATGTTTAATACTACGCCGGCCAGAAATATTTGAAGGGAAATAGCTTTCTGCGATCTCTTTTAATGGTAAAAAACCATCTCGCTCACCACCATATGAAACAAAAGCGGCTTCTAAACTAGGATTGATTTTAGTGATTTTGCCTTTATAAATATTGGCTTTTTTTTGTTCGTGACCAAGGCTTTCGATATCTAAATCATACAAGCGTTGGCCATCAACAAGGGCAACTCGCAGCTCTTCTTGCTGGGTTGCATTGATTAGCATTCTTTTCATTATTCTACACTCTTCATTAATCTAAATTAACTGTAGGTAGAATCTTATTATTAATAAATGCTTATTTTAACAATGATAAACAATAGTACTTAACTTAATATTTTGTATACAGTATTTCATTATTTTATTTATGTTATTTTTGTTATTATTTTATGTGAAATCCGTATATACAACATCAATACATTTTTAGAGGTAATATTACATTCAAAACACTTATATACTTTTTGAACACCACTAAACATACAATTATTGATATTATTTCAATGATGAGTTTGCAAATTTCTACAATTTAACAAACCACTAAATCTTTATATGATTGTTTAAAATAAACATATTAATTAATTATAATAATTCTACTTACGCTATTTTATTTTGACAAACTGTAATGTCTAACGCCATTGCTGCATTACAAGGATAAATTATCCTTGTCTATTATTCACGTTTCAGCAGAGGATAGCAAGTAAATTAAAGTGATTATTTTATAAACAATTAAGTATTAATTTTAAACGCTCAATAAAATAGGCTAAAAGTATAATAAAATGCAGCATTAGTCGCTAGTTTTCTAAATTTGATTTTGTCTAAATTTTCTACATCATTACTGATAGTTTTATGACCTATTTTAGTAATTTACAAACCTAACATTAACACAGGTGCATATCCCAATTTTATCCGTATAATATAATTTAGATTTGCTTACAAAATGAACGAATATTTATCTATGGAATTACCTGAAAAAATTGCCTTAATTGATTTTACCCATCGTTGGATTGCTCAATTTGATGGTGCACCCAAAAGTGAAGAGTTACATTCATTACCTTCTCCTTGTATTACAAAAACCGAAAATCTTACTGTTTATTGGCAGCCTTATTTACTTATTCCACCAAGAAATTTAACCATCGTTGAACAAGTAATTAATATAAAAATACATCAAAGCGCTCATATTTATTATGGCACACAATATGCGGCTAATATGGCTGCAAAGTTTGCCGATATTGATGTAATTTTACTTCAACCATGGAGTGATGACGACTTCTCTAATTTAGAGCAGAATTTAATTGCGCATTTATCACAGCAAAAAAAATTAAAACGCCATCCGACTCTTTTTATTGGCTCAACTAATAAGGACACTGAAATTATTGCAATAAATAATTTAACTGCTGAAATTGTTAAAGAAGATTTAATAACAGGACAATTAATCACATTGGCACCTGATTTAAAATCATTTCTTGAAAAACTTGAAATTGAAAGTTAACAATTTGTATTTGAAAACACCCATAGTGGTAAAATTATTGCTTCGAAGCCTGATTGTTAACGAAATTGTAACTTGCCAAACAATGTGTATATAATGCATTGAAGCTCAAAAAAAGAAATAGGTATATTATGTTTGAATATTTATTAGCAGCGCCTGCAGATCCCATTTTAGGTTTAGCGGATCTTTATAACAAGGACGAACGCACTAACAAAATCAATTTAAGTGTTGGTGTTTATAAAGACGAGACGACCAAAACACCTATTTTAGAAAGTGTAAAAAAAGCTGAGCATCTGATTTTAAATGATGAAATCACAAAAAGTTATTTACCAATTGATGGTCTTAACTCATTTAATAATGCTACCCAAATTCTACTATTTGGTACTGAAAATCAACGAGCTAGAACAGCTCAAGCACCTGGAGGCACTGGTGCATTACGAATTATGGCTGATTTTTTATCTCGACGTACCAAAGTAAAACGAGTATGGATAAGTAATCCATCTTGGCCTAATCATCGTAGCGTATTTCAAACCGCAGGCTTAGAAGTTCGTGAATATCGTTACTACAATCCATTAACGCGAGACCTAGATTTTGATGGTTTAATGACTGATTTAAGTCAAGTTGTCGCTGGTGATGCGGTACTATTTCATGGCTGCTGCCACAACCCAACTGGTATCGATCCAACGCCTGAACAATGGCAAGCTATTTCGGAATTAGCGTTAAAAAACGGTTGGTTACCACTATTCGACTTAGCTTATCAAGGATTTGGACAAGGAATAGAAGAAGATGTATATGGACTTAGACTATTTGCCAATAACCAACCAGAACTCCTAATTGCTAGTTCTTACTCAAAAAACTTTGGACTTTATAATGAACGTGTTGGGGCATTTACTTTAATTGCTGCTGATAGCGAAATTGCCGATCGAGCATTTAGTCAAGTAAAAACTATTATTAGAGCCAATTACTCTAATCCACCAGCACATGGCGCCAAAATTGTCTCTTATATTTTAAATAATGATGAGCTAAAAGAAGAGTGGATTGACGAATTAACCAGTATGCGCCAACGCATTCATCGTATGCGACAGTTATTTGTAAAAACACTACAAGATAAAAGTGCTAACCAAGACTTCAGCTTTATTGCTAAACAAAATGGTATGTTCTCATTTAGTGGTTTAAGTGAAGAACAGGTAATAAAATTGCGTGATGAGTATGGCATCTATATGGTCAATTCAGGTCGTATCAATGTTGCGGGAATGACTAT
>CALYPO010000054.1 GCA_945276085.1 uncultured Gilliamella sp. | reverse complement strand
AAAATTAATGATGATCGATAAAGATAAATTTTAATGCAAATAGAAGGGCAAAAATAATGACGCAAAGATTTAATTCTTTAAATTTACCAGTTAATGTTTTTAACACAACGTAAGAGATAAAACCAAGTGCTACACCTTCGGTAATAGCAAAAGCGAAAGGCATCATTAATGCGGTAATAAATGCTGGTGTTGCATCAGTTAAATCAGACCAATTAACTTTCATTAAACTTGAAACCATTAAGATTCCAACAAATATTAAAGCACCAGATGTCGCATAAGGTGGAACTAAATGGGCTAAAGGCGATAAAAAGGTCATTAATAAAAATAATAATCCAACTACAACTGCAGTTAAACCTGTACGCCCACCAACTGAAATACCAGCAGAACTTTCAATATAAGTTAGTACTGATGAAGTTCCAAATAAACCACCAAGTGAAGAACTAAAACTATCGATTAATAAAGCTTGACGCATTTTAGGGAAACGCCCTTTTTCGTCAGAAATTCCTGCTTTGTCGGTTAAAGCTAAAATTGTACCGGAAGAATCAAATAGGCTTACAATCATAACTGAAAAAATAACACCCATAATACCCACATTAAGTGAACCAGCTAGATCGACATGACCAACAACACTGCTAACACTTGGTGGAACTGATGCAATTCCTTGATAACTAATATTAGGATCAAGCCAAAGTGCAAGTAAGGTAACAACAAGAATTGAAACTAGTACAGCCGCATGGAAATTACGAGTTGCTAGAATTATTATAATAAAAAATCCTAGTGAACCTAATAATACTTTAAGTGATAAGATATTGCCTAAGGTTAGTAATGTTTCTGGTGATGCGACCACAATTCCCATATTTTGAAATCCCATAAAAGCAATAAATAGTCCAATACCAGCACTTATACCTGCTCGCAAACATTGCGGAATATGTTCAATTAACCAATGGCGAACTTTAAATAATGATAATGCAAAAAAGATTAATGAGCCCCAAAATATTGCCCCCATACCCACTTGCCAAGAATAGCCCATAGCACCGCATATTCCATAGGCAAAGAAAACATTGAGTCCCATAGCTGGAGCTAAAGCAATCGGTAGATTGGCAAACAGCCCCATTAAAATAGTAGCAAAAGCTGTTACGACGCACGTTAGAACAAAAACTGCTGATTTGTCCATGCCAGTTACAGATAAGATAGAAGGGTTAACAAAGATAATATAAACCATGGTTAGAAAAGTTGTACAGCCTGCTATAACCTCTGTACTGATAGTGGTTTTCTTCTCTTTCAGTTGAAAAATTTTTTCGAATAGTGAATTCATAAGTTAAAGCCCAATTTAGTTTGATAGTAATCGATATAACCTTTATTTTTACCTAAGTTGATTTGCAGTAAAAATAAAAAAGATACAAAGTTATCACTTCATATCTCAAAAACGAAAAAACACAGCGCTATTATTGCCTGTAATTTATTTTGGTCAAGCGTTATTCATATTAAGAATATCGTTTAGTAATTGATAGATAATTTTTATAACTTACCTCTAAAATAGTTGTTTAGCTCATCTGAGATGAGCTAAACAATGGGTAGAATATCACTAACCTAGTTCTTTAATATATCTAATTTATTCTTAGTGATTTTCACTTTTAAAATACGGTGACTTTCAATTTCGGCAACTTCAAATAAATAATCGCCAATTTGTATTGTTTCACCGACATTAAGTAAATGTTGGGCTTTTTCCATCAACAATCCAGCAAGAGTATGGTATTCTCGCTTATCATCTATTGGTATAGGAACATACCTTACTAATTCTTCTACAGGGATGTAACCATTAGCAATCCAACTGTTATCATCAATACATTGAATATCGTGTTTGGCATCAATTTCCTCTTCTTCAGTTGGGAAATCACCAGCAATGGTTTCAATAATGTCAGTAACAGACACAACTCCTTGCATTGAACCAAATTCATCAACCACAAACGCAAAATGGGTTTTCGCTTTTTTGAATTGTTCCAGTGCGACAAGTAAAGATACCGTTTCAGGGAAAATTAATGGCTGCTTTATTAAAGAGTTAATATCAATATGCTGTTTATCTTGTAAAACATCTTTCAATAGATCATTAACTTGAATAATGCCTAATGGTTCATCAATTGAAGCATTATCCGTTACGACTAAACGTGAATGAGGATTATCAAATATCTCTTTTAATATCACCTCACGATCATCATTTATATTGACCATATCAACATTTAATCGTGAGGTCATGATGCTACTAACTGAACGTTGAGCCAATCCTAACACTCGCTCGACCATGTTTAATTCTTGATGATTAAATACTGATGTTTTCTTATTATTATCAGAAACAACATCAATATTGTGAGTTTCGGGATCTTCTTCTGCATCGCCTTTGAGTAAATGTAAAATCGCTTCAGCGGTGCGTTCACGTAATGGTTTTTTGTTTAATGCTTTTCGGCGATTGAATATAGCTAATTGATTAAAAAACTCAATCATAATTGAGAAACCAATAGCGGCATATAGGTAGCCTTTTGGAATAATAAACCCAAAACCTTCGGCAACCAAACTAAAACCAATCATAAGTAAAAAACTTAAACATAAAATAACAATCGTTGGATGGGAGTTAACAAAATAGGCCAATGGTTTACTTGCTACCATCATGATACAAATAGCAATACAAACAGCAATAATCATTACTGGAATATGTTCAACCATACCCACTGCAGTAATTACTGAGTCGAGTGAAAATACGGCATCAAGTACAACGATTTGAGCGACGACAGTCCAAAAATGTGAAGTCTTTTTGGGTTTACCATCTTCATGTGAAGCGCCTTCTAAGCGTTCATTGAGTTCCATTGTGGCTTTGAAAAGCAAAAATATACCACCAAGCAACATTATCAATTGCCTAGCATTGAAACTGATTCCGGATATAGAAAATAGAGGGGTAGTGAGTGTAACTAACCAACCAGTAAACATTAATAACAATATTCGTGTAATTAATGCAAAAGCAAGACCAGTAATGCGTGCTTTATCTCGTTCTTGTGGCGGAAGTTTCTCGGCAAGAATGGCAATAAAAACAATGTTATCAATGCCAAGGACGATTTCAAGTACAACTAGAGTGGATAAACCAATCCAAATTGTAGGATCCATGATCCATTCCATATGTCAGGTGATTACCTCTAATGAACACAGCACATGCTGCTTAGTAATTCTGTCTGCAATTGACTAAATAATCAATAAAATATTTATATTTTTAGCCATTTTTCTAAAAAATCCAGGTTTAACACTAAATTGTTAAGTGAAAATTAGCTTCGCCAGAAGGTTGGTGTAAATAAAACCAATAAGGTAAATATTTCAAGTCGTCCAAATAACATGTCCACAACCATTACCCATTTAACCATATCACTTACATGCGCAAAATTATCACTCACACTGCCAAGACCAACCCCCAAATTGTTCAATGATGAGGCAACAATATAAAATGAGTCAGTTGCATCAATTCCAGACGCCATAATGATAAATAGACTAATTAAAAAAACTAATGCATAGGCAGAAAAGAATCCCCATACTGCCTCAATAATTCGTTCCGGTACAACTCGATTATTCAATTTTAAGGTATATATTGCATTCGGGTGTATAAGACGTTTTAATTCACGTGAACCTTGCATAAATAATAGTAGAACGCGAACAACTTTTAACCCTCCTCCAGTAGAACCAGCACAGCCCCCAATAAATGAAGCACATAATAAAAAGATTGGTAATGAGGATGGCCAAGTATTAATATCATCGACGGTAAAACCGACAGTTGCAGAAACCGACACGACTTGTAACACGATTTTATCAATACCAAGATTTCGTTGTGGTTGATAAAAATAGATAACAAAGGCACAAATAACAATTAAAATAAGAAGGATAAAGATAAACGTTCTGAACTCTTGATCGCGCCAATAAACTTTAAGTGAAATACCATTTAATGCGGCAAAATGGAGTGCAAAATTACAACCAGATAAAATTAGGAAAATAGTAACAATATAGTTAATTGCTGGACTATTAAAATAAGCTAAATTGCTGTCATGAGTTGAGAATCCTCCCATCGATATCGTCGAAAAACTATGCGAAATAGCATCGAAGATATTCATTCCAGCAAACCACAAACTTATTGCGCATAACGTGGTAAGTAAAATATAAATAGACCACAATGTTTTTGCCGTTTCAGCAATGCGGGGACGCATTTTACTATCTTTTTGAGGACCTGGGATTTCAGCTCGATAGAGCTGCATTCCACCAACACCTAATAATGGTAAAATAGCAACTGCAAGTACGATAATTCCCATTCCCCCAAGCCATTGTAGCAATTGACGATAAAATAAAAGGGCCTTAGGTAAATGATCTAAATTAACAATAGTTGTAGCGCCTGTTGTTGTTAACCCAGAAAAAGATTCAAAAAAAGCAGTGGTTAAATTAAGATTGATATGATTATCAAAAAGAAATGGAAATGCACCAATAGTACCTAAAACTACCCAGAATAATACAACAATGAAAAAACCTTCCCGAGTACTCAACTCATGACGCTGATTTCGATTAGGGAACCACAACAATACTCCTAAAATTAATGCAGCGAAGAAAGAACGGACAAAAATTGCGCCAGCACCATCACGGTATATTAATGCGACTAGTGCCGGTATTAACATAAATATCGACAATAATGATATTAATAAACCGATAATTCTTATAATTGAGCGCCAATGCATCATAGTAATAATCTCTATTTGAATCCACGAGATGCTTTTATAAGATCGTAAGCAGCTTGAATTTCTTGTGCTCGCTTTTTGGTTGCCTCTAACATCTCTTTTGGTAAGCCTTTTGATGCTAATTTATCTGGATGATGTTCATTCATTAACCTGCGATAAGCTTTTTTGATTTCAGGAATATCAGCAGATGAATCTATCCCTAAAATTCTATAAGCATTTTGCAAATCTGATTGGTGAGAACTGTTTTGATAATTGCCATAATTATTGCTTTGTTGATATTGACTATTTTGTTGATTATTATAATATTCTTGACGGAAATGAAAGCTTCCCATCATCATCTGAATATATATAACCATTTGTTGGCGAGGAATATGGAATTCTTCAGCAACAATAAACAAAATTTGTGACTCTTTTTCATCTAAATTACCATCAACTAAAGCCGCTTGAATTAATTGTTCACAAAATATATTTAAAACATTTCTTCTAAAACGATATTGAAAGTAGAGTTCTCGTAAACGCGATCGAAGTGGGTAATCACTTGCTTTACCACGATTAAATGACTCTTGGGCTAATTGGCGACCGGCTGCATCAAGTTGTAGCCGATCCATAAATTGCCGAGCAAGATTAATATCATCTTGGGTAACAACACCTTTAGCTTTACTCAGATGCCCCAATACTTCAAAAGCAACAATTAAGTACAAAGTTGGGTTTGATTGTGTCCTTTTTTCATTTAATCTATTGCCAAATGCTTGATACAACATTGGACCTATTAATAGACCAAGTATAAATCCCCATCCGGATTTGAAAACTGAGCTCAGTATTAACCCGAAAATAATGGACCAGATAAAAGACATATTATTCGTTTACCTCAATTCGATCGATTTTTTGTAATCCACGCGGTAGTGATGTTCCTTTACGAGCACGCTCTGCTCTAAATTTTTGTAAATCAGTAGAAGAAAGCGTAAGTTTGCGTTTACCAACATACAACGTCAGTGAGGTTTCAGGCGTTATCAGCATCATATAAGCTAGGCTATCATCGCTGGCAGATAATGAGATAATTTTATTTCCTTTACCTTTAGATAACTCTGGTAAATCTTTCACCGGGAAGATAAGCATTCTACCCGCTTGACTAATTGATAAAAGCAAGCTTTCCTCTGATACTATCTCAATCGGTGCAAGTACATTTGAATTATTAGATAAATTAATTACTGCTTTACCGTTACGATTACGCGCAATTAAATCGCTAAATTGACAAATAAAACCGTATCCGGCACTAGAAGCAAGTAAGAATTTTTGTTCTTCATCGTTTGACATTAAAACATGTTCAATAGTTGCACCTGCTGGTAATGCTAATTTACCGGTAATTGGCTCGCCTTGTCCTCGAGCTGATGGTAAAGTATTTGGCTCAATAGCATAACTTCGCCCAGTTGAATCGATAAAGACAACTGGCTGGTTACTTTTACCTTTTGCAGCAGCTTTAAAGCTATCGCCTGCTTTATAACTTAATCCGACGGGGTCAATGTCATGACCTTTAGCCGCTCTTACCCATCCCATTTCAGATAATACAATTGTGACGGGTTCAGAAGGTGTTAATTCTTGTTCAGTGATCGCTTTAGCTTCACTTCGCTCAACGATTGGCGAACGGCGTTCATCGCCATACTTTTCAGCGTCTTCTTGCAATTCTTTTTTGATTAAATTACTGAGTTTTCTTGGTGAAGCAAGTAGAGCTTGTAGTTGATCCCGTTCTTTAGCAAGATCAGCTTGTTCGCCTTTAATACGCATCTCTTCCAATTTAGCTAAATGACGAAGTTTTAACTCTAAAATAGCTTCTGCTTGTATTTCACTTAAGGCAAATCGCTTAATTAATTCTTCTTTTGGTTCATCTTCATGACGAATTATTTCAATAACTTCATCAATATTTAGAAACGCAATTAATAAGCCATCTAAAATATGTAATCTTTTTAGGATTTTATCTAAACGATAATTTAATCGACGTGTTACCGTCAAACGTCGATATTCTAACCATTCAGTTAATATTTCAACTAATCCTTTAACTGATGGACGATTATCAAGTCCAATCATATTCATATTGACGCGATAGCTTTTTTCAAGATCCGTGGTAGCAAATAGATGATTCATAACTTGCTCTAAATCCACTCTATTAGATCTTGGGACAATTACTAAACGGGTTGGATTTTCATGGTCTGACTCATCGCGTAAATCTTCAATTAATGGTAATTTTTTCGCCCGCATTTGCGAAGCAATTTGCTCTAAGATTTTAGCACCTGAAACTTGATGAGGAAGATCAGTAATAACAATATCACCCTCTTCTTTTTTCCAAACTGCACGCATGCGGATTGATCCTCGTCCAGTTTGATAAATTTTAGCAATATCTTCTGGCGCAGTAATAATCTCGGCTTCTGTTGGAAAGTCAGGGCCTTGTATGTGAGCCATCACTTCACTAAGTGTTGCTTTTGGGTTATCTGCTAACATAATAGCAGCATTTGCTACTTCACGAATATTATGTGGTGGAATATCAGTTGCCATACCAACAGCAATGCCGGTTGTACCATTCAATAAAATATTGGGTAATCTAGCTGGCAACATTTTAGGTTCTTGTAAGGTACCATCGAAGTTTGGCGTATAGTCAACAGTGCCTTGCCCTAATTCGCCTAATAATAATTCTGCATATTTTGATAGACGAGATTCGGTATAACGCATAGCCGCAAATGATTTAGGATCATCTGGAGCTCCCCAGTTTCCTTGACCATCTACTAATGGGTAACGGTAAGAGAATGGTTGTGCCATTAACACCATTGCTTCATAACAGGCACTATCGCCATGAGGATGGTATTTACCTAACACGTCACCTACAGTACGAGCTGATTTTTTAAATTTAGCCTGAGCATTAAGCCCTAATTCTGACATGGCATAAACAATACGGCGTTGCACTGGTTTTAAACCGTCACCAATAAACGGCAGTGCACGATCCATAATGACATACATTGAGTAGTTTAAATATGCGCTCTCTGTAAAAGTACGTAGCGACTGAACTTCTACTCCGTCATGAGTTATCTCACTCATTATTGTTCCTCTAAATTATTCTGTATATTAGACATCAAGTTCAACTTGGTCACCTTTTTCTTGTAACCATTCTCGGCGATCTTCTGCTCGTTTCTTAGCCAGCAGCATATCCATTAATGCCATGGTTTCCTCTGCATTATCTAGTGATAACTGAACTAATCTACGAGTATTAGGATCCATCGTTGTTTCACGGAGTTGTAA
Source organism: uncultured Gilliamella sp. (assembly GCA_945276085.1). Classification (GTDB taxonomy): domain Bacteria; phylum Pseudomonadota; class Gammaproteobacteria; order Enterobacterales; family Orbaceae; genus Gilliamella. The sequence continues at coordinate 2,192 of CALYPO010000054.1, read as the reverse complement.
TGGATTCATTTCGCCTAAACCTTTAAAACGTTGTACATTCGGTTTACCCTTTTTACGTTTAAGCTGATCTAAAATCCCTTCTTTTTCTTCTTCATCAAGGGCATAATGCACTTCTTTACCCAAATCAATACGATAAAGCGGAGGCATAGCAACAAAGATATGCCCATGTTCAACCATCGCCCGAAAATGACGAACAAATAACGCACAAAGCAAAGTGGCAATATGTAATCCATCTGAGTCTGCATCAGCTAAAATACAGATTTTACCGTAGCGCAATTGACTTAAATCATCACTATCAGGGTCAATACCTATGGCAACCGAGATATCGTGGATTTCTTGTGAGCCTAATACCTCGTCTGATGATACTTCCCAAGTATTTAAAATTTTACCTTTTAATGGCATTATGGCTTGATATTCTCTATCTCGTGCCTGTTTGGCTGAACCACCTGCAGAATCACCTTCTACCAAAAATAGTTCAGTACGACTTAAATCCTGTGAAGAACAATCGGCCAATTTACCAGGTAAAGCAGGACCACTTGTGAGCTTTTTACGAATAACTTTTTTAGATGCTCGTAGGCGTTTTTGCGCACTTGAAATGACCATTTCAGCCAATAATTCTGCAATTTGCACATTTTGATTTAACCAAAGACTGAATGCATCTTTAACAATTGCCGAAACGAATGCAGCGCTTTGTCTTGATGAAAGGCGTTCTTTGGTTTGACCAGCAAATTGAGGTTCCTGCATTTTTACGGATAACACATATGCGCAGCGTTCCCAAATATCATCGGCGGTCAGCTTTAGGCCTCGAGGAAGTAAATTACGGAACTCGCAAAATTCGCGCATAGCATCAAGTAAACCTTGACGTAAACCATTAACATGAGTACCACCTTGTACAGTTGGAATCAAGTTAACGTAACTTTCAGTTAAAAGTTCCCCACCTTCTGGTAACCAGAGTAAAGCCCATTCGACTGCTTCTGTTTCGCCGGTATGACTACCAGTAAATGGCTCTTCAGGTAATAGTGTGTAACCACTAACAGATTCCATTAAATAATCTTTTAGACCGTCCTGATAACACCAGCGTTGTTCAGTATTGTTAATTTTATCTTTGAAAATGATTTCTAACCCTGGGCAGAGTACCGCTTTTGCTTTAAGTAAATGAGTTAAGCGGGGTACAGAAAATCGTGGTGAATCAAAATACTTTTCATCAGGCCAAAAACGTACTTTTGTACCGGTATTTCGACGACCACATGTACCTATTACATGTAAATCCTCAACTTTATCACCATTTTCAAAAGCGATTTGATAAACTTGCCCATCACGATTTACAGTAACTTCTACACGCTTTGATAATGCATTAACAACGGAGATACCAACACCATGCAAACCGCCTGAAAATTGATAATTTTTGTTGGAAAACTTACCTCCAGCATGTAAACGGCAAAGTAAAAGTTCAATAGCTGGTACACCTTCTTCAGGATGAATATCAACCGGCATACCTCGCCCGTCATCAATAACCTCAAGTGAATTATCTTCATAGAGTGTAACTTTAACTTGGCGGGCATGTCCTGCAATAGCTTCATCTACACTATTATCAATAACCTCTTGTCCCAAATGATTTGGGCGAGCAGTATCAGTATACATGCCTGGTCGATGGCGGACAGGATCGAGTCCTTTTAGGACTTCAATATCAACAGCATTATAAGTGGATTGTGACATAAGTTTTCTATTTATTCGAATAAATGGGCATATTATACCAATCTTTCTTTAAGATGCATGAAATTAAATTGATAATGAAAATCAAATTAAATTTTTAATTGATAATAATTCTTATTTTATTAATTTATTTTAAGTTAATTTCGATTTTAGCCTTTTTTCTGTTTTATAATCTTATCTATAGTATTATGATAAATACATCCCAAATAAAAAATAAGGGAATAGGATGAGCAAGTCAGAAAACAAAATAACTCGGCGTGATTTTTTGCAAAAATCACTAGCAATTGGTGGTGTGGCAGCAGTAGCAAATAATTTGCAATTACCTTTTGCTTATGCAACATCTGAAACAAATCACGATAAAGCATTGATACCTAATCCCACTAATGATGAAAAGATTTTCTACAGCGCCTGTTTAGTGAATTGCGGTAGTCGCTGCCCACTAAAAGTTCATGTTAAAAACGATATTATTACTAAAATCT
>CALYPO010000053.1 GCA_945276085.1 uncultured Gilliamella sp. | reverse complement strand
TTCAGTTACAGGAAAAACTTTTTCACCTAAAGTTATGGCCTATGTGCTGGAACATAATTTTGATATTAATGATTTAAATAATCTTATCAGCAATTATGAACAATATGATGAAGAAATAAAATCCTTAATTGTAATGCAGGCAAATAAACACATCAATTTGATAACAATTAAGCAAAACGCTCAGTCGTTAAAATTTATAACAAAATATTGTGATGAAAAAGCGGTTTTAGGTTATTTACAGGAAAATATTAACGATTATGTGGATTTAGTTGAGGAAGACAATAAATTATTTGAATGGACTATAGCTCAGAAACTTATCAGCTTAGGAATTGATGATGCGAATGCAATTAAATTGCTTGGATTTACTGAAGCTTCAATTTCTGTATTTGAGCACTCTTTTTCACCAGAAGTAATGGCTAATGTACTGGAACATCATTTTGATACTGATGATTTGAATGAGTTAATCCGTGATTACGAACAATATAATGTTGAGATTAGATCCCTGATTGGCATGCAAGCAACTGAACATATCAATTTGATAATAATTAAACAAAATACTCTGGCGTTGAAGATCATAAGAAAAAACTCTGATAAAGAAGCGGTTTTGGATTATCTGCAGGAAAATTTCGTAGATTATGTGGATTTAATTGTTGAAAATAAAGAGCTGTTTGATTATGAAGAAGCACTAGAACTGATTAAAACAATAGAAGATGATGCCAATAAAATAAGACTTATGCAATGTACTAGTCAACCGATTTCAATAATTGACTATCCACTATCCTTAAACGAGAGAGTATATGTGCTGCAACATAATTTTGATAGCAACGATTTACCAGATTTGCTGCAAGAATATGATGAGTATGAAGCTGATATCCAACCACTTATTTTGGAATTAGCCATAAAACACGTTGATTTAATAAAAATAACCCAAGAAAACGATATTACTGATAATTTACTTAAAGCTCTGCTGCTTTCTGAGCAACTGACGCAGGCTAAAAAGATTGATTTGTTTATTCAGGCTTTGCCTTATAAGTTTATGAAAATCCAATCACGCAAGAAGGCGTTGATTGATATGCAATTAAATGAATTTAATAAAATATGGAATAGTGGGATGCCAAAAATTAAGGTTTGTCCTGAATATCAACGGTTATTAACAACATTAAAAGAATATGATTTAGTCCGAGATTTCTGTATTGATGACAACGATAGAGATTATTTTGTGATTACAAAAAGAAGTGCAAAGAAATAAATTATAGGGAGCCAGTTGTGGCCTAATAGATAATTATGCTTTTGGTAAGATTAATTTATCTAAAACACATCGGCTTTAGTATTGTTTCTTGTTATTTTGTTGGAGCAGACTTTTGAGCTGTACCAGACTGTTATATGTTGTTACGAGCATATTATGGTCTGAATTGACAATGTAAATTTTATCCGGCAATATTACAACGCGTTGCTTTGATTGCACGTGCAGCTTTGACAGGCTGTTCATACAGGCAGGTAAACCACCTTTAATTTTTTAAAGGTGGTGGTTTTTATACTTGCGAAATACATCATTGCTTTTGCCTTCAATGGCAGATAATGGTGGGGAGGTTATATACCTGCCGATCTGTATGTCGGTCTGTCAACCCTGCCTTTGTCTGCCCCCACATGCGTTTGACAGCGTATAAGGGGTAATTAATTCATACAGAAAGGCAAAATATGTCTGTTAGTTATGGCTTTTTACGCCGTTTTCTTCAGCCAGTGCATCACTGGTGCATCTCTATTAGTTTATTTTTTCTGTCTGTTCCTAGTTTGCGGTATTTGCGTGCGCGGCTTGGCTGCTACTTGTGCGTAGCTCATGCTCGGATGGTGCTGTGTGTTCGGCAGGGAGGTGGGCGATGAGTAAGCAGGAGATGCTAAGCAATGGTTTGTACAATGCGCTGGCGCTGCTGCTGGGACAAGCGCAGCAGGTAGCGCTGGTACGGAATCAGCAAATGGCACCATCTTTAAAAGTTTCGTCTATGCCGATGGCTGATTTGCAGCAGGTGCTGGATTGTTGTGCGATTGTGCACGAGCATTTCAACCGGCTGACGGAAACGTTGGGCAAGTTGTTGCTGGAACGTGCTGCGATGCCGCTAGCTGAGTGTTTGGTGGACGATGAGGAGCTGGTGCGCTTTGCCGGTTTGCTTAATGGTATGGCGGGCAGTCTGAATACGGAGTTGTCTGCGCTTAAAGAGGCGGCTACGGCGTTGAAAAGCTTGTACTAGTTGGGATTAGGGTAACGCTACCGGTAAAACTACTGGTAGCGTTTTGGTGTATTTATGGCTTATGTTTTGGTTAGCTCAGCTTTTGCAGATATCTGCTGCTGTTCGATGGCTATCAGACGAATGTTCGCTGCTATGGGCAGGTTGCTGGCTTTTCTGTGCTTATTAAAAAAGCCTGCAAGTTAATTGCAGGCTTGGGCAGAGCAATTGCTTATTGTTTAGGCGTAGCTGGCGATGCTGTTTGATGGCAAGAGCTGCTGGGCTTCATCAGCGAGCAATACACGATTTGTTGCCGTGGCCTGGGAAAAGCCGGCCATTGCGCCAATAAGCTGCTGAAGCTGAGCTGCGGTAAAATTTTTATCATCGGCGGTATGAATCTGGTATTGCCGGCAGGATGCATTTGCAAACCAGTCGTCTAGCCGCACCTGATTATCTGAGCCGGAGTGGCCGATGATTAAATCGTCACCACTCTGCTCAAGCCATAGTTCATCGCTGCGGTAGTCTACAAAATCAATAATGTCACCTTCAACGGCACTGGTGGCTTCATCGTAAATTTCATCCTGTCCATGGCCAGCGCGGAATACATACCGATCCTGGCCGCTGCCACCAATAAGTAAATCATCCCCGCTGCCGCCTTCGAGCGTGTCTGCCCCGGCTCCCCCGTATAGCTTGTCATTACCGGCATCACCGTAAAGGATATCATTGCCTTCGCCACCATCAAGCAAATCGTCGCCGCCGTTTCCATGCAGAATATCGTTGCCACCATAGCCATATATAAGGTCTTTGCCTATGGTACCTATCAGCTCATTGTCCATATCATCGCCATCAATGATATGTTCATAGCCATTTGCATGATGGTGATGGATGGTATCGACAATCTTTTGTAGTGTGCGTACAGCGTAAGAGTTGCTGCTGCCATCTTGTCGGGCAAACAGCAGGTTATTCATATCCAAACTCCCAGTACGTCCATCCAGATAATAGCCTTTGAGATAAATTTCATCTCCATTAATGCCATTGGTTACTTTTACCCCTTGAGCGTAAGCGCTGACAGACAGGTTATCCAGTGGCACATCTACGATTACTACTGTCTGGCCGCTATAGTCCTCAATGGTGGTGATGCCGTCGCCTCGGTTTACCACGTATTTATCGTCACCACTGCCGCCGTTGAGATAATCATTGCCCCTACCGCCAATAAGCCAGTCATTACCTTCACCGCCGTACAGATTGTCGTTACCGTTGCCTCCATCGAGGTAATCATCACCTTCATCACCCTGTAGCAGATCGTCGCCTTCGCCGCCAAGGAGTGTGTCGTTACCGGCTCCACCATAAATAATATCGTTGCCGCCAGCAGTATCTTGTTCGTTTGTATTGGAGGCATCACCGCCACTGAGGTAATCGTTTCCATCGCCACCGTAAATCACATCATTACCGCCACCGCCGAATATACTGTCGTTGCCGTTGCCACCATCAAGTAAATCATTGCCATAGCCACCATCGATGTAGTCGTTGCCATCTTCTCCGTAGATTATGTCGTTACCATTGTGTTGCGGGTTGTGATTCTTGGGGCCATTAGTCAAGTCGCCAAATAAATGATCGTCACCGGTTCCGCCATAAATTAAGTCATCGCCTAGATGTCCTTCTACATTATCATTACCGGCGCCTGCATAGATGATGTCGTTAAAGCTGTTGTCTGTAACAATGATATCGAGACCAACCCCTTCACTGAAGTCTCCTGTTATGCCATCGTCACCATCACCACCATAAATGGTATCGCATCCGGCACCGCCAAACAGTTTGTCATTGCCAGTACCACCGTCAAGTGTATCGTTGCCATAGCCGCCTATCAGCATGTCTGCTCCAGCACCGCCGGAAAGATAATCATTGCCGGCCATAGCGCTATTGAGTTCGTGATTGTCACGGCAGTCATCACCCCATAGGATATCATCGCCGTTGCCACCGATAATCCAGTCGTCGCCAGCTCCCCCAATCATTAGGTCATTGCCATTGCCACCATCAAGGTAGTCGTTACCATGTACGTTGATATCTTCATCTAAATTATCGCCTTGGATGTGATCGTCACCGTTGTCGCCGTAGAGTTCATCATTACCGGCACCTCCAAGAACAAAGTCGTTATCGTCGTCGCCATGAATCACATCATCGCCATAACCACCATCGAGTTGATCATTGCCTGCACCGCCCCAAATATGGTCATTGCCATTAAGCTCGGGATGGCGTCCGTTTGCATCGCCGTCATCACCACAGATTATATCGTTGCCGTTGCCGCCATAGAGGTAGTCATGACCACCGCCACCGGTGATTTCATCATCACCATCGCCACCATCAATGGTATCGTTGCCATGATACTGAGCCTCGAGCATTATTCCTTCTTCATAAGTATAATTGTCACCATAAATCCTGTCATTGCCATTGCCACCTAAGAGCACATCATGGCCACCACCTCCTATAATCTCATCATTGCCATCACCGCCATCTATATAATCATCACCATGTGCTTCCTGAGGAATAGAATTTAGGCTGCCCTGATTGATGATGCCATCGCCATTTAAACTGTCATCACCTTTACCGCCAAGGATGTAATCATTGCCACTCATACCGTATACAACATCATTACCCTGCTCGGTACTGTTGCTTGCGGTGGAGTCTGCTTCTATGTAATCGTTAAGATTACTGCCAATGATGTAGTCACTACCATCACCGCCATACAGAAAATCACCGCCGGTATCTGCGCTATCATTAAAAGTAGAGTCGACACCGTCAAATATTATGCTATCGTTTTTATCTAAATATACGCCCCAGTTGGGTCCGGCATAAATTACTTTTTTGCCGGTGGCCGGCATGCGCCAACGCTCATTCGGTCGGATACGATCACCAATGGTTAAATGATTATTTGCCCAGATATAATCGTCACCTGCACCTCCTTTGATGATGTCTGAACCACCACCTCCGGCCAATAAATCATTGCCGTCACCGCCCAGTATGATGTCGTTGCCTGCCATGCCATCAATGGCATCACCGCCGCCGAGACCCTGAATTTCATCGGCACCTTCGGTACCTTTAATCACGTCCTCAAAATCTTTTTCCACTACACCATTTGTGACGGTACCGTTGGGGTTGCGCTGTTTCCAGCCCCAGTAATAGCGGCCGGTATAGCGCTCATCTAAATCGAAGTGGCCTTCCTCGCGGATAATTTTCGGGCGCGAATCGCCAACGATTTTATTCACTTTATTGGTTTTATTATTCGGTTTGGGTAATGTAATGCCCAGTTTGCCGCCGGCCATAGAATTCCAGCTGGCAATAGTTAATACATCGTTTTTGTTTTCTAGTGACTGAATCGTCAGATTGCCGCTGATTTCATCCAGTTGCATTTGCCATTTATTGTCGGCGGACAACCAAATATTTTTTTCTTTTGCTGTCCATTTATAGGTAGAAAGCAGTTTATTATTGATATAGATGCTGCCTTTGCCATCGGAGTCATAGATCTTATCCTGCCCATCGCCAGTATTGAAATAATACTTATCCATACCATTACCGCCATCAAGGATGTCGTTGCCGGTACCTCCTTTAAGGGTATCGTTACCGGCACCGCCAATGAGATAATCATCACCGGCGCCACCATTGATGGTGTCATTTGCTTTGCCACCGATAATTACATCGGCCAGATTGCCCCCATTAACGGCTTTTCTATTGCTATTGGCTAGCATTATTACCTGATGTACATTCTCACTGGCGCTGGCATCAGTGCTCCAGCTCTGGCCAGTCTGCTCGTCACGGAATAAAATCGCTTCTTCAGCACCAAAGCCGTATTGTTTACGGATGGATTCGATAATGGATTTTTGTTGCTGGTAGCTCGTTCTTTTATCAACAAATATAGATGGAATTCCATCCAGACCTGGGATGCCATTCAATACTTCATTATATTCTTTTGCCTGAGCAAAGCGCATTTCCTGAATCATCCATGTGCGTATTTTTATCCAGTCTTCGCCCATATCATTGATTGTGCGAAGTACTGGCGGTTTATCAGGATTGAGTATCACCACCGGATTAAGCTGCATCAGGGCATTCAAATATAGTGATACCAGCTGTTTATTGCCCTGTTGTTCAAGTGTTTGTAACTTTGAAAATAATTTATCTGGTAAATCATCTATGAAGGCAAGCTGATATTTGAATTCAAACTTGCCTTGCTGGCCGGCGATTTCTTGGCGATGGCCATTTGATGGGTCAAAGACAAAGGCCAAACCTTTATCAATAAAATTATCCTGATTAATTGAATTAACCAGTGTATTGGAGGAATTAATGATGTTGGTATTTAATACTGCAGCAATAATCCATTGAGTTACAGCCTTGCCGCCGGTTAAATCCCAGTTAAATTTAAACTGCTGTAATTCTGTATCATTATTTTGCTGATTAGCAAAATAGAGGCCGATTTCCCGGTCATATGTGGTTGCGTACTGGTCATACCACTTATTCTTAGATCCTTCATGCGCTACTTCACTCCAGTAATCCCCTAATGGTGCTATAACTTTAGTGTTTTTCACCCATTGTGCCGCTAGGGCTGTATCTGAAGAGGAAATTTCTATTTTTTTAAAACTTTTTTGGGCTTGTATCATTAAGGCAAGAGAAAATCCCTCACTTAATGAATCTAGTTGCCTGAGCATGGCGCCTGAGGATATAGGCATTCCGGTATCGTCCAAGTAGATATAACCATTTTTGGCATCATTCATGATTGCAAATAATTCGGTACTTTGCATCCAGCTATCAAAGCTGGTACCTTTGGTTGCCCACATCTTTGCCCAGACTAATTCGACAATATCTTCGCCTGTTAGCTCTTTGCCATTGCTTAATGTGGCTGAAGCATATCTCTCAATCATGGCCATGGGCTGATATAGTGTCCAATAATTGATATCAATTTTATTTTTTTTAAATACATTAATATGAAACTCGCGCATTTCCTTATAGGTAATATCATTATTGACGAAACCTGTTTGTGCTTTTTTGTCTAACGTGTCCAAATAGCTTAAAGCCATGTCACGGCGAATTTTATTGGTTTCATCAAAAGTCAGACTTTGTCCGTGTTCTTTGGCCACAGACTGCATAAATTCCAGTGCGCCATTACCGGTAATGGTATCCGCCGTTGCCACGCCATATGCCCAGCTAGCATAATGATAGCCACGATCGGCAAGCTGCTGATAAACTGCTCCAATATCAGATAAATCTCCCTTTTCAATTTGTTCACGCCATGCTTCAATTTGTTTGATAGATACTTTTTGTGCTTCTAACATATTTTTCACCCTCTTTGAAATTAAACAACTGTGGTACTGCTTAAAAATTATGCTTTACCGATTTGTTTACCCAGCAGTTTTCCCTCTTTAGTGACCCGCCAGCTTTCTAATATATTTATAATATTGTGTTCAAATTTTTGCCATTGCGCTAAATAAATACGGTTATATCTTAGATACACTCTAATATGCCAATCATCGTTATAAAACATGTGATAACAAGAGTTTTTAGAATGCGTAAATTGGCAACTTATGTAAGTTTTAATTTCACCTGTCTGGTTTTTTTTTATCAGAATATCTTCGGAAAGAGTATCTGACTTCCATGGTTCTCCGGTTTCATGGTCAATACCATTATTAGCTTTATACAGAGTTAAACCATATAAGGTTTCAGGTTGTTCTATATAATCAATATTGGAAACTTCTTTTTTTGCTTTAAAAATGTCATATGAATATTTATTAAAATTCAAGGCTTGGGAATTATCATATACACCATAGATAATTACGCCAGCCCATGGAAAAGGCTTGCCCTGAGGTATTAAAGTTTTGCTGTCGTTGCGATAATCTTCTTCAGTTTGGCGGAAAGAAGTTAAGACATCGCCATCGGTTATCCGGTAGTTAAAGCCAAATGATTCTATAGGTAAATCATAGGTTTTTTCAGGACGTTGATATTGGCTTTTTATTTTGGGGTCAGCAAAGTCGCCCGGTGCGCCTACGTAGCGAGCCCAGCCATCGATAACACCTGCTGGGATACTGATGGAGTGGGTACCTAACTTTCCAATAGTATCGTAGCGGCCACGACTATCCTTATTTCGAAAAAGTTTAGGAGATGTCTGTTTTACAGTTTTGTCTGGCACTACGTTAGCCAGCTTATCACAGGCAGCGAGAAGCGATATTTGTGTTATCAGAATCAGTACAGCCAGATAATTTCTAAAGATAGATTTCATAACCAGCTATTTCTCTGTTGTAGGATACTAACTTAACATAATGTTTACATATTTGGAATAGGTAAATGCCATTTTCTGGAAATATTTATTATATAAAATAATCATTAACAATTAGTGTAAAGTATAAAGTTTGTTAAATTGTAAAGATAAAAAAATTTTATTTCAAAATATATTTAAATGTGAACAAAAATGGTTTGTTTTCTGAATTGATGGTTATATTATTTTTCATCGCCGGTTAGAATCATAAAAGCTAACGATGGTTATAAATTATGCTTTACCGATTTGTTTACCCAGCAGTTTTCCCTCTTTAGTGACCCGCCAGCTTTCTAATATATTTATAATATTGTGTTCAAATTTTTGCCATTGCGCTAAATAAATACGGTTATATCTTAGATACACTCTAATATGCCAATCATCGTTATAAAACATGTGATAACAAGAGTTTTTAGAATGCGTAAATTGGCAACTTATGTAAGTTTTAATTTCACCTGTCTGGTTTTTTTTTATCAGAATATCTTCGGAAAGAGTATCTGACTTCCATGGTTCTCCGGTTTCATGGTCAATACCATTATTAGCTTTATACAGAGTTAAACCATATAAGGTTTCAGGTTGTTCTATATAATCAATATTGGAAACTTCTTTTTTTGCTTTAAAAATGTCATATGAATATTTATTAAAATTCAAGGCTTGGGAATTATCATATACACCATAGATAATTACGCCAGCCCATGGAAAAGGCTTGCCCTGAGGTATTAAAGTTTTGCTGTCGTTGCGATAATCTTCTTCAGTTTGGCGGAAAGAAGTTAAGACATCGCCATCGGTTATCCGGTAGTTAAAGCCAAATGATTCTATAGGTAAATCATAGGTTTTTTCAGGACGTTGATATTGGCTTTTTATTTTGGGGTCAGCAAAGTCGCCCGGTGCGCCTACGTAGCGAGCCCAGCCATCGATAACACCTGCTGGGATACTGATGGAGTGGGTACCTAACTTTCCAATAGTATCGTAGCGGCCACGACTATCCTTATTTCGAAAAAGTTTAGGAGATGTCTGTTTTACAGTTTTGTCTGGCACTACGTTAGCCAGCTTATCACAGGCAGCGAGAAGCGATATTTGTGTTATCAGAATCAGTACAGCCAGATAATTTCTAAAGATAGATTTCATAACCAGCTATTTCTCTGTTGTAGGATACTAACTTAACATAATGTTTACATATTTGGAATAGGTAAATAAAGTTTTGATTCTAACTCTATGGAATTTATTTATTCATTATGAATAATTTAATATTATAGGTGTGTCTGCTTGTTAGAAAATAAAATTTATATTTCAAATATTTATGCTTTTCTTGTGATTGGTAAGGTTCTAATATTTTATGAATTTAATTAATAGTGAAATTCGGTTTTGGGTAGTTTATCTGTGTTTTGCTTAGGCAGTTCTGTATTGGTATTCGTTTTTTTTTAATTTCTGTTTTCAGTAATCAAATAGGTTGGCGGTTTTTTTTGAATATAGTTTGCTGTGTGGCTAATTATAAAGGTGTTGCTGAGTAAAATTTGGGAGATTGGTGCCGGCTGCATGATTAATTTGGAGGTTATTGAGAGCCGGAAAAAGTGATAGGCAGAGTTGTTGCAGGTGTGGCTGGAAATTTGTTTTGTATGGAAATTGTGGCTGTAGGCGATTTGCCGGTGCTGATTTATGCCATATATATTATTTTTTTGTTGAATTTTAGTTATGTAGATTTGTGTGAATATGATTTTCGGGTAATAAGATTGATGCGCTACCAGTGAGCATGTTTCTGGTAGCGTTTTTTATATGGCTGGGTGATGTGGGCTAGCGAGCACCGAAGCCGGTGAGCATGGTTTTGAGGGTTTTAAAGAAGATAAGGATGTCGA
>CALYPO010000052.1 GCA_945276085.1 uncultured Gilliamella sp. | reverse complement strand
CAATCGCCTTGCTTTGGTTTGATTGAGAAGATTGGAAAATAATATCGCCATCTAGGTAATCTGCTGTGGCCGTAGTGTAGGTAGTGAAAAGTAATATAATAATCAAAATAGAACGCATGATTTTCTACTTAAAAAATAAATCAAGGTAATATTATAAAATTATTAGCTAAAATAGCTACTTAAATAAATTTTAAGTAGCTTTTAGGCGTGTTTCAGTCATTAATCCCGATTACTGAAAATAGATGTCGATTTTGTTTTGTACATAACTTTACTGGCACGAGCAAAACGAATCGTTTTGAAAATACCTAACAAGCTAGCTTGATGCATTCGATACAACAATCGATGAATAATTAGCGCAAACCATCCCTTTACACCCATTTCACTTTTTCCTGCTATTTTAACCACACCTTGCGCGGTATCATGTAAAGAAATGATTGTGCCATTATCGGTATACTTAAACGATTTTAATGGCTTATTATCTAATATGTTGATAATGTTTTCGTAACAAATTTTTGCCATTTGATGTGCAGCTTGAGCAGTAGGTGGTGAGGCATGGCCATTGTCTTGCATTGCGTAAGCGCAATCGCCGATAACAAAAATATTGTCATCACGAGAAGTTTGCAATGTTGGTTTTACCACCAATTGATTTGAACGACTTGACTCTAATCCAGCAATTTCCTTTAAATAATCAGGTGCTTTAACACCCGCAGTCCAGATCATAATATCGGCTTTAATAGTATCGCCTTCTTTTGGATAAAATCCATCGCTTTCAGCCTTAGTAATCATGGTCTTGGTTAATACATGGATACCTTGTTTTTCAAGTGTTTTAGTAATACTTGCCGCAGTCTTTTCTGGTAGGGCTGGTAAAATACGATCTGTTGCTTCAATAACCGACACATCTAAAAGATCGGAACACATCTTATTACGACCACAGGCGCCAAATGCTTCCACCATGTGTGGTAGTTCAGAAGCTAACTCAACGCCAGTTGCACCACCGCCTACGATAGCAATTCGAATTTTATCTTCGTCGGTGCTTTGATCATTATCGATAATTGAACAGAAACTGGTGAATTTATTTATTAAGGTTTCTCGCAAGCGAATCGCTGCATTTTGATCGTCTAAAAAGATACAATGTTCTTTAACACCAGGTGTACCAAAATCGTTAGAAGTACTACCAATGGCAATAACTAAAATGTCGTAATCAATAGCGACTGATTCATCTTGATGATTGATAATAGTGATTTGTTTTTGGTCCCGATTAAGGTCAGTAAAGGTACCCTGGGTAAATTCGAAATTATGTTGTTGTCCTTGAGATGCATAATAAATATTATCAACTTGCTCATCAAGTACACCCGTTGCTACTTCATGTAATAATGGTTTCCATAAATGATAACTGTTTTTATCAATTAGGGTAATTTGAGCTTTGTCCGTTTTGCCTAACTTATCACCTAGGTCAGTAGCGAGCTCTAAACCGCCGGCACCACCACCAATAATAATTATTTTTTGCATATTTCAAGCCTTATTATTTCAATTGTAAAATATCATACTAAATAAGTAGGTTTTTATCTATTTCTTTTGACTGATAACATTTATAAATGAAATCTATTAAAATGGAGGTTTACAATTATTGAAATTTATTTAAGGGTGAAATAGAATATCATTCAATATAGTTGTAAATAATCCCGTTTAGCCTTATTTGGGCATAGAAATATAGCTTAGATTGTTTAAATAAAGCGTTATATCGTATGATATAGTAATCATTTTTGAAGTATGTTAATTCTTGATTGCATACAATTATCCTAGTTCTTTAGGCCTTATCTTACAATTGTCACTCAAAACAAATTTATGAATAAAAAAATTTTTATTGTTATTGCATTGATTGTTATTTTAATTTCAATGACGATCTTAATACGTGCTCATAGCAGCCAGCTTATTTTGCAAGGCGAAGTTGATGCACCTAATGTCAGCATATCCTCTAAAGCCAAGGGGCGAGTGCAAGTAATTCATGTCAATCGTGGCGATGATGTTAAACAAAATGATGTCTTAATTACGCTTGACAGTCCTGAGCTTTTAGCTCAAGTTAAAGCTGCCGAAGCTGGGCGAGATCAAGCAAAAGCGCAAGTTGAACTTTCTCAAAACGGTACTCGTGAAGAAAGTATTCGCTATTATGAAGCGTTATTGGAACAAGCAAAAGTTTCTTATGATAATGCTTCGAAAGAGTACAATCGTAATAAAGCCATTTCGGCAAAAGGTTTTGTTTCTCAATCAATATTAGATAATGCCCTTAAAACGCGTGATGCAGCTCATCAGCAGGTTTTGTCAGCCCAAGCCAATTTAGATCAAGCGAAAAACGGTGATCGTATTGAACAGCGTGAGATCTATAATGCTAAATTGCAAGAGGCTGAAGAGCAACTTAAACAATTACAGATTCAATATGATGATCTGCAAGTCAAGGCGCCTGTAGATGGTGAGGTTGGTTCAATCCCTGCCGAAGTAGGCGAGCTGTTTAATGCAAATAGCCCACTATTAACAGTTATTCGATTACCACAAGCTTATTTTGTGTTTAATATTCGTGAGAATATTATGCCGAATATTCACAAGGGTGACCATGTTAAGTTGGAAGTTCCAGCGCTTGGCAATAAAGAAGTTGAAGCGGAAGTTCGTTTTATTTCACCAATGGGCGATTATGCAACTAAACGTGCTACTCGAGCAACGGGTGATTTCGATTTGAAAACCTTTGAAATTAGACTTTATCCAACTAAACCTGTTGAAGGCTTACGCGCAGGTATGAGTACATTATGGAAAATAGACAACTAATTTCAGATTTCTGGCATCGCTTTAAAGAAGCATTTAACGATGAAATTCCAGTTATATTTAAGCGTTTTACTTTCCATTGGTTAATGTGGATTTTACCGCTGATTATTTTTGTGATCATCAGCAGTATATTTTATCGAGGTGTATTATTTGATCTTCCAGTAGGTTATGTTGATCAAGATAAAAGTACCTTATCTCGTGAAATTATTCGGGATCTTAACGCTGGCGCGCACGCAAATCTAATTAATTATGATAATCAGTTAAAAATGGCTGAACGTGATTTAGAAAAAGCTAAAATCTACGCC
This sequence comes from uncultured Gilliamella sp., assembly GCA_945276085.1. Taxonomy (GTDB): domain Bacteria; phylum Pseudomonadota; class Gammaproteobacteria; order Enterobacterales; family Orbaceae; genus Gilliamella. The sequence goes on along the minus strand of CALYPO010000052.1, from coordinate 7,267 downwards.
ATTCTCTACATACCGCCTAATTTTGAAGCCGATGTATTAGCTGGTCGTCAACCAACGCCGATGCTTTATTATAATGCTTTATATTATAGTGCTGGCTTATACTCTATTATGGACTATTCCGGCCTAATTGCTTCATTAAATACACAATATCGGACGACCATGGCAACCAGTATTGGTTTGCCCGTACCTAAGCTTTCTCAAGTTAATTTCAATTATGATGGGTTATTTAATGCCAGTGGTAACTCAATGTACTTCCAGCAATTTTCCGCGGTAGTTCATTTGTTACAATTATTTGTAGTGACCACAACAATTCATATTTTATCGCGATTACCTAAACGGACTCGGCCTAATTATCCATTTGTATTAGGTAAACTAGCTCCTTATACCATCTGGTATACCATGTTATTGATGTTTGAAATAGCTATGCTGGTTTTATTTTCTGATGCGCGCGTATCTGGTTCGCCATTTGCTATGATGCTGGTGGTATTCTTTTATGTTATTGCTGCGCAAAGTATTGGTATTTTGCTTTATACATTTACTAAAACAGTATTAGATGCATATACCTATATTGGGGTATTGGTGGGGCTTGCTTTGACCTATTCAGGAGTAGTGGTGCCTGAATTGTCGATGCCTTGGATAGCAAGATTTATTTCGTCACTTGAGCCTTTAACCTATGCACTGAATAAATTATTCGATCTCTTTTTACGACATTCCAGTTATCTATCTGTATTAAAAACATGTGGGATTTTAATGATCTATCCAATAATTATTACAGTGTTAGTTAGAAAACGTTTAGTCAAACGTTTACATTCACAGTAAGAGGCAATATTTGGATGCTTAAGCTATTTTTATCTTCAGCTATAAAAATGTTTTTTTATATGCTAATGCGACCAATGTGGTTATTGCTATTAGTTTCTGTTTCATTAATGAGCTTAGTTTATATTAATGGCACCATCACCAATTTGCCGGTTGCAATTGTTGATCAGGATCATAGCGCTACAAGTCGAAGTTTGATTCGATCTTTAAATACCAGCTCTAAAATCGATGTGCTTACTTATGAAAATTCATTAGAAGCTTATGATGATATTAACAGTCGTAAATTATTTGCGGTATTTACCATCCCAAGAAATTTCGAAAAACGTCTTTTAAACGGTGAAGAGGTGACAATTCCTGCTTATGGTGATGCTTCTAGCCGTCTAGCTAATGGTCTAATACAAGTTGATATTAGAGGAATATATCAACAAATATTAACCGAATATAATACGCGGGTAATGCGCAATGCTGGTTTTTCTGATCCGCAGATTAATATCATCTTATCGCCAATAAAAGGGCAAACGATGCCGCTTTATAATGCCGGGATTAGTTTTGCGGCGATAACTTTTCCTGGATTACTCGTCATGTTGTTGCAACACTCCTTTTTGATTGCCTCAACGCGTACCAATATCACCTTGCACTCCTTGCCCCAAGGTAAACCACCAAAGATTGTTATATTCGGAAGTTTATGCGGTCTTATACCAATATGGCTCTTTTTGTCTTTAGTCCTCTTTGGATTATGGCCTTGGGTTCTTGGCTATAGGCAATTAGCAAGCATACCCGAAATTATTATTATGACATTTCCGCTATTATTAGCGGTGTTGGGGTTGAGTAAATTACTCACTGAATGTTTACATCGAACCGAGATGATTTACCTAACCTTAGCCTTTTTGACTACCCCCGTATTTTACCTATCCGGTACTATATGGCCTCTTGATGCTATGCCGTTATGGGTACAAACGGTATCGCGAATGTTACCATCTACATGGGCAACAAATATGATTGCTGGTGTAAATCAGATGGGGTTAGGTTTGTCAGATAATGTATTTAATATATTTATGATTCTATTTCTCGGAGTCATATATGGTTCGCTAGGCTTTTTTATTGCAGCACTACGCGAAGGAAAAATGAGAAGATATTTCAAAAAAATAAAAAACTTTGTGCGTTCAAATACTAAAAAAGTTAATAATAAACCTTCAATTAGTTAATGCTAAAACGTGAATATACAATCAATAGCTGTTATGATGAATGCTTAAATTTTTCAAATAAATAACGTATGTCCAATAAATATTATCCATGGATTATTAGTTTACGCCCTAAAACGTTAGTATTATCGCTTTCGGCTATTTTGATGGGAAATTCGCTAGCATATTGGCAACGGTCTTTTGACCCATTGATTATGCTACTATCAATCATTACCGCATCGTTATTACAAATTTTATCCAATTTGGCTAATGATTACGGTGATGCAATTAAAGGCAGTGACCAACAAAATTTAACAGGGCATAAACGGGGATTACAATTAGGTTTAATCACGCTTAATCAACTAAAAATAGCGCTTTGGATTACCGTTTTATTATGTATTACTTCAGGGCTTGCATTACTTATTTTAGCCTGCAACAACTATCGACAACTTCTGATTTTTGTCTTGTTAGGATTATGCTCAATCATTGCAGCAATTACCTATACGATGGGGAAAAAACCTTATGGTTATATTGGATTAGGTGATTTCTCTGTCCTTATCTTTTTTGGGCTGGTTGGGGTAATTGGCAGTGATTACTTACAGACTAAAGTGTTATCGACACGACTCATCTTACCTGCAATTGCTAGTGGATTATTAGCGGTTGGAGTACTTAATATTAATAATCTACGCGATTATGAAAGCGATAAACAACATCATAAACGAACATTGATTGTGCTAATTGGTAAAACTTACGGTTGCTGTTATCACTTACTTTTATTAATTGTATCATTGTGTCTATTTAGTTTATTTGCTTACAAAAATCTACATACTTTTTGGAGCGGACTATTTTTATTAACATTGCCACTGTATATAAAACATATCAATTCGGTGTTTAAATTTAAGACGGTTAATGACGCTGCACCGTTACTAATACAAATGGTCAAACTTGCTTTATTAACTAATTTACTTTATTGTTTGGGTATTATTTTGAGCTAGCTCACGTTTATTCTAAATTTATATCGTTTTACTTAATGTTAGCGTTATACTAGAATCGAATGAATATTACAGTTAAAGGAGACTCTACCATGGAGTTTGAAACATCAATTCTTTGTGATTACTACCCAGAAGATGTTAATGTCGTAGAACCGATATTTAGTAATTTTGGTGGTGTAGCTTCGTTTTCAGGCCAGGTCGTCACAGTGAAATGTTTTGAGGATAACGGTATATTGTACGAAGTATTACAATCCAATGGGGCAGGTAAAGTATTGGTTATTGATGGTGGTGGTTCTGTGCGCCGAGCATTGATAGATGCGGAATTAATCGATATTGCACTGCAAAACCAATGGGAAGGTATCATCGTCTATGGTGCTGTGCGCCAAGTTGATTATATTGCTGATGCTGAAATTGGTGTTCAAGCACTCGCAGCAATTCCTGTTGGCTCAGATGATCAAGGCGTTGGTGAAATTGATATTCGTGTTAATTTTGGTGGCGTGACTTTCTTCTCTGGTGACTTTATTTATGCTGATAATACCGGCATTATCTTATCTGAAATCGCTCTTGAAGTAGACGACAAATAAATCACTTATTATTTTGATAAGCCGCTGTGGTTTTACAGCGGTTTTTTATGCTCAAAAACCCCGCTCCTCAACTTTTTTTGCGATACAATTTTCTATTTTGTCCGATTACGAATGTAACCACCAGTAACGGTGATAATCAATCCTGCTATCTCCATATCTAATAATTTAATAGTGAGTTCAGGAATGGGTAAATTAACCAGGGCCGCAATTGTATCAACTGGAATTGGGTGATGACGAATAACGGCAAAAATTTCAGGATATAAAACAGTATTACTCTCTTTATTCTCAACACTATTTTGTCTATTTATTGTTGATAAAAAGCCACTATAGTGTTCTAAAATATCAGTTGGGTGAGTGACTAGATAAGCCCCTTGCTTGATTAAATAATGGGTTCCATGACTATTTTGATTATCGATATCACCCGGTAAGGCAAATACATCGCGATTTTGTTCAAGCGCATAACGAGCAGTGATTAGTGATCCACTTTTTTCAGATGCTTCAACCACAAAGGTTCCTAAACTTAATCCACTAATAATACGATTGCGACGTGGAAAGTATTCGGATCTTGCTTTTTCAAATGGATAAAATTCTGAAATGATGGCGCCATTTTGTGCCAAAATATCATTTGCCAATCGGAGGTTTGAGCGTGGTGAGATTTGAGCTAATCCACTACCTAAAACAGCTATAGTATTTCCTGATACCTCAAGAGCCCCTCTATGGCAAATAGCGTCTAAACCCAACGCTAATCCGCTAGTGACTGTTAAACCATTAATTGCTAATTCGCCAGCGAAATATCTTCCCCATTGTGCACCATATTCACTAAATTCACGGCTACCAACCATGGCAATTTGTGGTGAATGTAATAATTGCCTATTACCCATAACAAATAACAATAATGGTGGTGAACTAATTTGCTTAAGTAACATTGGATAATCGGAATCACAATACGCGATCAAATGTTTGGCTGGGTAAGGTGTTGCCAACCAATCGAGTATTGGCTCAAAATGAAGATAAGATGTTTCAAAAAAACGATCTTGGAGAGTTTTGGATAAACCTATTTTTTCCAATAATAGCGATACATCTCTTATTTTATTAGGTAGACCAGCACTAAAATAGTGAGCAATTTGCTCGAAATATCCCTTTCTTTTCTGACCAAGCATTGAAATTCGTAACAAAAACTCATATTTACTCATTACAGTCCTTTTTCCTCTACATTGTTGCTTTGTGCCATATCTAGAAGGATTGATTAGATATATTTTAGTAATAGTCAACTAAATCTATTCATAGGCATAATAAATGTTTACAATGTAGGCGAATTTGAAAAAATACAAAATTGAGGAGTAGATCGAAGAATTTATGGCTATTTTACCGGTATTACGTTTCCCAGACGAACGACTTCGCAAAATTGCAAAGCCTGTCTCTAATTTTACACCAGAGCTACAAAACATTATCGATAACATGACTGAAACCATGTATGCCGAAAATGGTATTGGACTTGCAGCTACACAAGTAGATGTACATGAGCAGATTATTGTGATTGATGTGTCGGAAGATAGAAGCCAACTTTATGTGATTATCAATCCTGAGGTGATAAGCCAAGAAGGTGAAACTGGCATTGAAGAGGGATGTTTGTCGATACCTGACTGCCGTGGATTTGTTCCAAGATCAGAAAAAATCAAAATCAAGGCATTAGATCGTAATGGTAAACCTTATGAAATTGATGCTGATGAACTATTGGCAATTTGTATCCAGCATGAAATGGATCACTTAAAAGGTAAACTCTTTGTCGATTATCTCTCGCCATTAAAGCGTCAACGTATTGAGCAAAAGATGAAAAAGCTAGCTCGTGAAGAGCAAAAGAATCGATAAATTAAACCGCCATTAATTTGGCGGTTTTTTATTTAAGCTTTCATTATTTAGCTACAATCACCATAGCAGGTCGGATAAGTCGACCATTGAGTGTATAGCCTTTTTGGATAGTATTGACGATCTGTCCTGATTGATGTTCTGGTGATTCAACCATACTAATCGCTTGATGTAGATCTGGGTTTAATTGTGAATCAGCCGTATTTATCACTTCAATACCAAATTTTTTGACCGTATCTAAAAACGATTTTAATGTTAACTCTAATCCTTCTACAGTTGCTTTGTGTTCTGGATTATTTTTATCTGTAGATTCTAATGCGCGTTCAAGATTATCAATTACAGGTAAAAGCTCATTTGAGAATTTCTCAAGAGCATATTTACGTGCTTTGTCCACATCTTGTTCAACACGTTTGCGCACGTTATCAATTTCAGCTCGAGCACGAATCATTGCTTCACTTTCATTTTTTTTAGCAATTTCTAATGCTTGTTCAAGTTCAGCAATACGTGTATCTTTGGCTTTTAACTGCTCTTCAACACTTGGTTGAGATGGCGTTTGTTCTTCAGTAGTTTGCTCAGCTGGGACTTCAATGTTTGTTTCATTTTCTGACATATTATTCTCTTGTTCAGTCATACGGTACTCCAAATTTAGTCGAAAACTTAATGAATAACAGTTATTATGGGGGCAATTTTTATTATTACAAGTTTAACGATAAGATGATATCGTGTTTTTTAATCGGTAACTAAAAAATCTTTATATTTAAGTTAAAAAAACAAGGATATTTTATGGGTATACCATTTAAATGTGTTGGTTTGGTTGGGATTCCACGTAAATTAGAGGCGATTGAAACTCATCAGGTTCTATATGACTGGCTAGTTAACTTAGGTATTCAAGTTTTAGTTGAAGATCGGTTAGCGCAGTATATAAAATTTCCTAGTAGTGTATACGCAACTTTAGATACGATTGGTGAGCAAGCCGACTTAGCCATTGTTGTCGGTGGTGATGGTAATATGCTACGTTCGGCACGTCAATTGTCGCACTATAAAATTAAAGTGATTGGAGTAAATCGAGGTAATTTAGGCTTTTTAACCGATATTTCCCATGATCATGTTATTGAGCAATTAACTCCTGTTATCAAAGGGGACTATGATGATGATCCTCGGTTTTTATTGGAAGTGTCTATCTACAGTGATGGTCGGTTAATTAATTCTGGTTTTGCTGTAAATGAAATTGTAGTTACACCTAATACTGTTGCGCATATGATTGATTATGATGTGTATATCAATGAGCGCAATGCATTTTCACAACGAGCTGATGGTTTAATTATTGCAACGCCCACAGGATCGACTGCTTACTCGTTATCAGCTGGTGGACCAATCCTTGCGCCGCACTTAGATGCGTTAATTATCACACCAATGTTTCCACACTCTTTAGCGGTCAGACCATTAGTGATTAAGAGTGATAATCCTATCCATCTTAAATTTCCAACAACAGCTTTGGATCTTAATGTTGCTTGCGATAGCCAAATTATCTTGCCAGTTAAACCAACACAAGAGGTAATTATTCGTCGCTCAGATTATGAGTTTAATTTAATTCATTCTAAGGATTATGATTATTTTAATAATCTTTCAAGCAAACTAGGTTGGTCACAAAAGATGTTTTGAATTTAATCATTATGTTAAGAAAATTATCATTTAAAGGGAAACTATCTTTAAATGATAAATGTTAATACATAAACAGATAAAGAAGAGAATATGGCGGCGATAACATCGTCGACCATAATACCAAAACCGCCCGGCACACGCTTATCAAACCAACGAATAGGCCAAG
>CALYPO010000051.1 GCA_945276085.1 uncultured Gilliamella sp. | reverse complement strand
TTACCGTGTGGATGTGCATTATAAGGCACGTCTTATTTCAGTCAACCTTTTTTTTTATATTTCTGCAAAAATAGCCTTGTTCGGTTTAAATTTAAACATTTTTTGGATGATACTTCACAAAAACACGTATTTGCGATTTTTATTTTGGCAATGATGCTTATGATTGAGTCATGAAAATTAAATTACATGAGCTGCTAATTGATGAAGATTATAAATAAATATCGAGTGGTTATGTTTGTTGAGCCATCAATCATACGATATAAAGTAATAAACAACCGGGATCGATTAACAGCTTCATTGTCTGAAGATTTAATGGAATATCCTTATCAGAATTTTGTTGATATTGACCTATTGCTCAGTGCATTACAAGAAAAGTTACCTACACTTGCTTCTTTTGAATTAAATTTGCATGAAGATTATATTCAATCCACTAAACTTGAACTTCCCCAAGTTAAATTAAATTTAAATGAAATACTTCTATATGTTGAAGCCTCTATCTATAAACTGTTTGAAATGCCAGCCAGTCACGCGTTTTTTGATTTTGTTTATTTGGCTAAATCACAAAAACAATTAATGGTTGCGATTTGTGATCGTAAATATGTGAATCAATGGGTTGAGCTATTTAAAAAACATCATTGTCGGTTGAGTTTTATCGGTTGTGTTTTTAAACAGTATAAATTCAATTTTTTACCTTGGAGACAGTCAAAACATAAATCACAAAAACTTTATTTAGCAATGACTACATTAAGTTTAATTGGAATTTTGAGTTGCCTATTTTGTTATTGGTGGCTGCAAGTTAGCAGCGAATTAAATTATTATTTAACACAATGTTCTAAGCAACAAATAATTAAACAAAACTTAGCTCATCAGCTTTCAACATATAAGCCCGATCCTTCACCGAGTCAACAGCAAATCAAATGGACATTATTATTGATTTCACAGCTTTTACCACAAAATATTTGGTTGACCTCGTTTACTTATACCCCCAATAAAGTGAGTTTATTAGGACATAGCTTCAACTATAAAGATATTACAGACTTTAATTTAAATTTATTACAGCAAGACCTTATTGAACAAGGACACGTTAAAACGATCAGTAATGATAATCAAAGTTTATTGTTTGATATGGATTTAAAGCTACATGAATAATGATTTTTTTTATAGACCATTTTGGCAACAATATTTAATTTGCATTTTATTTCCTATTATTGCGTTTTTAATAGGCTATTTAGTTTTAATTGAGGATATACAAAATGAGTCAATAAAACAGCGTGCGTTATACCAAGAACAGTTGCAACAAATTGCATCATCGAAACTAAAAATTGCGCGTTATCAGGCAGGAAAACAACATGCATTGAGAGTGATTAATCAAAATCAACTCGCATATTTTATCGAGAAAAATCAATTGGTATTAAACATGTTTAAATATCATCAAACGGATACGGGTGTTAGGTGGGAAGTTGGACTTAAAGGTAATTTTAGTCATTTTATTCGTTTTCTATCCGAACTCAATAATGAATATTTTTATTTGGATTTTGAAAGTTTAACTATCACCAATCAAGAAACGTATCTTCAAATTATTTTTACGTTATTGTTCAAAAAGGAGAACGAGTGAAAATCAACTTTTTTATAGCCCAATGTTTATTATTGATTAGTGCTTTTTCTCGCGCTGATAATGAAGTAAATCGTGATCCTTTTTTACCTTCTCAACAAGTGACGTGTAGTGAACAACAAGAGAGTTTACTAAAGCAGATCAAAGTCTGGCAATTTAAAGGGATAGTAGCTCAGGTGAATAATTCTTATCATCAAATTTGGCTTTATTCTGAAAATCAGTGGTTATCAATCACCGATGATATTGTGCCACATGTGTTATTTCCTTGGTTTATCCAATCTTTGCAAAATAATCAAATGATATGGCAGGCAAATCTTACGAACTATTGTCATGACACAGTGCAATGGATGATGCAATTAAATGAATAGTACACAAATGATGTGTTTTTTTCATCAAATTTTAAATGAAGTGAAATTAAAATTAAAGGTTGTCGGTTTGGGTCTGTTGATAATGATAGTCGTGACTACCAAGATTGATGCCAATCAAATCACGGCTGATCGATCATCTGATTTGAGCATCTCAAACAAGGTTTCAATTAATTTTTATCAAACTGATATTGCTATCATTTTACAGGCTTTGGCTGACTGTAAAGCATTAAATTTAGTTATGGCTGATGATTTGTCTGTGAAGCAAACTATTAAATTACGTGATGTGGAATGGCAAAAAGCTTTAGATATCACTCTTCGATCAGCAAATTTACAGGCAAAAATAGAGGAGAATATTTTATTCATTTCCAAAGCTGACGATCCTGAACAGTTAAGACAAAAACGGCAAGCTGAGATGAAGCAACAAGAGCAAACACAAGCACTAAAAGCACTTTCTATTGCCGTTAACCATGCCGATTTGACTACATTAATCGATGCCATTAAGCTGCAGGGCTTATTATCGGAACGAGGTAGTGTTGTGATGGATAAACGGACAAACTCATTAGTCATCACCGACATTTCAAAGCAATTGGATCTGATTAAAAAACTGGTTGAAGTTATTGATAAACCTATGCCACAAGTCCACATATCAGCACATATTGTCACAATGAGTGATGAAAGTATGGATGAGCTTGGTATTAAATGGGGATATGCGGGGGGATCCTCACAATTACTAGATAAGTTTGATGTTGGGCTTGGTGTGATTAATTCAACTTCAACGTTAGGATTTAACTTAGCAAAACGTTCTGGGAGTTTACTTAATTTAGAACTGTCAGCATTAGAATCGGAAAATCAACTTGAAATTATTGCTAGCCCTAATTTATTAACTGCCAATCAAAATACGGCGTCTATTAAACAAGGAACAGATGTGCCTTACGAAGTATCAAGTGGTAATAATGGTGCAACGACAATAGAATTTAAACAAGCTGTTTTAGGTTTAGAAGTCACACCTAAAATACTTGACGATAAAAAAATGATTTTGGACTTGTATATTACACAAAACACTACTGGTCGTTCTATTAAACGCCGTGATGGTGGGGAAGCATTAGCGATTGATACGCAAGAAATTAAAACACAAGTTATGGTGAAAAGTGGTGAGACTGTTGTACTAGGGGGGATTTTTCAACAGTTAAATGATAAAACTAAACGTGATGTGCCCGGTGTTAGTGAAATTCCTTTGGTCGGTAACTTATTTAAATATAAAGGTAAAAAACAACAAAAAAGAGAATTAGTTATTTTTATAACCCCACAATTAGTTGAGTAAATGCCAACAGCGTTGTATTATACAAGGTCTTATTTTTGATGGTTTACTTTTCTTATAATTTATTATATTCAAATTATAAGGTTTTTATTCATCATAATTACAACTTATTATTACTATAGAGAATATTATGTTTCGTGTTGTTGCTTCTGATCTGGATGGTACTTTATTAACGCCTGAGCATAGCTTGTCACCTTATACAAAAAAAGTGCTTCAAGCTTTACGTCAAAAAGATATTCATTTTGTTTTTGCAACTGGGCGTCATCACATAGATGTCGCGCAAATGCGTGAAAATATGGAAATTGATGCTTTTATGATTACATCTAATGGTGCTCGGGTACATGACAGTGCAGGTAATTTAGTTTTTAGTCAAAGCATTAAACCAAGTTTAGCCAGCGAACTTGCTAAAGAATGTATTGATGATCCACTAGTTTATACCCATGTTTATCGAGGGGATAATTGGCTTATCAATAAAGAAGATACTTATTCTCTTAGCTTTTTTCGTGATACTGATTTTACTTATCAGTTTTTTAATCCACTTGATTTTGCAACTGATGATATTGCTAAGATCTACTACACAACAAGTGGCGATGAACTCCACCCACACTTAGTAAAAATCAAAGAAAGACTTGATGCAAAATATGGCGATAAAGTAAGTATCACATTTTCGTCATTGAATTGCCTTGAAGTTATGGCGGAAAATGTATCAAAAGGTAGTGCACTTAAAAAAGTCGTTGAAAAGTTGGGACTCGAATTAAAAGATAGTATCGCTTTTGGTGATGGCATGAATGATGTTGAGATGTTATCTTTGGCAGGTAAAGGTTGTATCATGGAAAATGCTAGTGCTGATTTAAAGCAACGATTACCTAACTTAGAAGTCATTGGATCAAATGTTGATGACGCTGTTCCTCATTATTTGAGTCATTTATTTCTTTAAAAAATCTGAATAATTTTATGGATCTTAATTTTGATAAAGAACTTAATACGTTAGGATTACGATGTCCTGAGCCTATTATGTTAATTCGAAAAACGATTAGAGAACTTGAGATAGGTCAAGTTCTTCATATTGTAGCTGATGATTTTGCCACAACGCGTGATGTGCCAAGTTTTTGTAGGCATATGGATCATGAGCTATTAGCATCTCAAATAGAATCGGAACCTTATCAATATTGGATAAGAAAATCGCATTAATATTTGTTAACAATTTAATGAATACGATTCATATTAATCAATCAATTCAATTTGAAACAAATAATAACGTAGCGTTCGCCAATCGTTAGGTATTAGATGATCTGTCATCAATAATAATGTACATCGTTTACCATTATGACGTGATTGTAAATTAAGAATTATCATATAGCGAAGCAATAAAGGTTTGCGTAATAAATACCAACGTTGCTTATGCCAATATATCTGGTTGATATGGTGAAATAAAGCAAATTCTCCTTTTATTGTTTTGCAATAGCGTAGCGCTCGAAACCATTCGATAACCAAGATTAATGTCACAATAAAGGTATAACTATTTAATGTGGTATGAGCAAATTGTAATAAACACAATATGACTAACATCAAATAAAAAATTGAAAAAATAGCAATTTGTTGATAAGAATTCGTTAGTTTTGTGCTCCACATATTAATACCTCGATCTTGATAAAACAGGATTATTACATGGTATTGTTAAAAATTGCTTAAAATTAAGCTTAATATGGGAGATAATATCCAGAATTATGTTATTTTTATCATATAGATGTGTAATTACCAAAAGCGCTGGATGACTAAATTAATGATATATTTATTCACAACTATATGAATTAAAACATTTTAGGGTAACAAATATAGCATTTGTTGCCCATATTTTATTTAAAAATTAAATTAGGAATAATTTGTGATATTAATTAGAGTGTTGAAATTTATTCTAAAACTTTTAATCGGCTGCTTTCTTTGTGGTTTAATTATTGGAATCGCTGGATATGCCTATTATTCAAAGGATTTACCCGATGTTGCGACATTGAAAGATGTGCGCTTACAAACACCAATGCAAGTATTAAGTAAAGATGGTGAATTGATCGCTATTTTTGGTGAACGTCGACGCACTCCATTGAAGTATGATGAAATTCCGCCCATTGTGGTTAATGCCGTGATTGCCACCGAAGATGCGCGTTTTAATGAACATTTTGGTATCGATCCTATTGGTATTGTCAGAGCAATGTATATTGGTGTGAAACAGAAAGGCTTTTCACAAGGTGGTAGTACTATCACTCAACAAGTGGCAAAAAACTTTTTTTTAACGCCAGAAAAAAGTATCTCACGTAAAGTAAAAGAGATGATTTTAGCGATTCGTATGGAAAAAGAGTTATCAAAAGAAGAGATCATGGCGCTCTATCTTAATATGATTAACTTTGGTTCCCGCGCATACGGCGTTGCTGCTGCTGCCTATACCTTTTTTGGTAAAACCCCTGATCAGTTAACTATCGATGAAGCTGCATTATTGGCCGGTTTACCTAATGCACCTTCGGCTTTTAATCCAATATCTCATCCTGATCGCGCTTTGACAAGGCGTAATTGGGTTTTAAGTCGTATGCTTGATCAATCCTATATTACCCAAGCTCAATTTGATGAAGCGATAAAAAAACCATTAAGCGTGAGTTATCATTCACCACAGATAGAATTTTCAGCCCCTTATGTTGCTGAAATGGCACGACAATTTATGTATGATAAATTTGGTGAAAATGCTTATACTGACGGTTATAAAGTCTATACAACTATTTCCAAAACAGACCAAATAGCCGCAACTGAGGCCGTCCAAAAAAATATTATTGATTACGATATAAGACATGGTTATCGTGGTGCTGAAAAAATATTGTGGAAAAGTAACGAACCCCCATTGAATGCAGAACAAATTCAGCAAGCGTTAGATAAATATATTTGTTACAACCAAATGTGTCCAGGGGTTGTTATGCAATCTTCCGACACCGAAGCCAAAGTTGTTTTATCCGATAAAAGTGATATTAAAATATTATTTGCTGGTATGAAGTGGGCTCGTCCATTTATTAGTGATAACCAACAAGGTGCGTTTCCCAAAAAAGTATCGGATACACTAAAACCAGGTCAATTAATTTGGGTGAAAAAATCAGGTGACAATTGGGATTTAGCACAAATTCCTGCGGTAAATGCGGCACTAGTCTCTTTAGATTCTGATAATGGTGCTATAAAAGCAATTGTCGGTGGTTATGATTATAATTTAAGTAAATTTAATCGGGCAACACAAGCGCTACGTCAATTAGGTTCAAACATCAAACCCTTTATTTATACAGCCACGTTAGAACAAGGTTTGACTATGGCTACCTTGCTTAATGATGCGCCTATTGTGCGTACCAGCGGTAGTCAAATATGGCAACCTAAGAATTCCCCTCCAAATTACGCAGGACCACTTCGTTTAAGAATTGGTTTAGGAATGTCTAAAAACGTGATGATGGTTAGAGCATTAAGGGCCATTGGTATTGATTACGCAGCAAGTTATTTGGAGCGTTTTGGTTTTCCGAAAGAAAACATTTCACATAATGAATCTTTAGCACTTGGATCAGCATCATTTACGCCGTTACAAGTGGCAAGAGCTTATTCGGTTATTGTTAATGGTGGTTATTTGATTTCACCTTATTTAATTGAAAAAATTGAAGAAAATAATGGTGACAGCGTGATATATCAGCATCAACCTTTAATTGCTTGTCACAATTGTCAGGATGATGAAGTCTCTAATGACTCAAAACATCTATCCCTTAATAATGTTGAAGATGTCGCTAATGAGTCAGGTAATGAAGAGCCCGAACAAGCCAATCTTAAATCTGATGATAAATTGATATTACCAGACATTAATGATGCTAATAAAACAAATGATAATACACCTAAATATGCGCCTCATACTATAAATAGTGGTATTGCATTTATTATGAAAGATGGCCTACGCTCTATCGTCTTTGGCGGCTCAGATTGGCAAGGCACGGCTTGGCGTGTTAAAGCTCTAGGTCGAAAAGATGTGGGAGGAAAAACAGGTACGACCAATCAGTCCAAAGATGTTTGGTTCTCAGGATTTGGTGGGAATATTGTTACAACTGTTTGGATGGGATTTGATGATCATCGCAGGGAATTAGGACGCACTTTCCGAGCCGAAGCGGGCGCTGTGACAGCAAATCCGGTGTGGGTTGATTATATGAAAGTAGCATTAAAAGATGTGCCAGTACAGGAAGATGTACAACCTGAAAATGTTATCTCTGTCACGATCGATCAAAAAACAGGATTACTCCCTAATCCTGGTGCGAAAACCATGTCAGAGTATTTTATTAAGGGAACTGAACCTACAACATATGCGACACAAGAAGTCGGTACCAGTGTGACTGATTCACAAGGTAATACTTCAGAGCTATTCTAACTTAAGGATTTTAAATGAATGGTTCGATAAGAATTATTGGTGGCAAATGGCGTGGGCGTAAATTGCCAGTTCTAAATAAACAAGGCTTGCGCCCAACCACTGATAGAGTAAAAGAAACATTGTATAACTGGTTAATGCCAGTTATACATAGCAGCGAGTGTTTAGATTGTTTTTCGGGAAGCGGATCATTAGGTTTTGAAGCTGCATCGCGTGGTGCGCAGAGTGTTACTTTACTTGAGAAAGATAAACAAACCGCTCAACTATTAATCAAAAACACACAACTTTTAGCAAGCACAGCTATTGATGTTTGTCATACTGATACTTTACAGTGGCTTAATCGTTCAGCTTATAAACAATTTGATATAGTATTTATCGATCCGCCTTTTCATCAAGCTTTAGTGGCAAAAACCATTAGCCAGCTTGAAGAGAATGGTTGGTTTAAACCTTCTGCTTATATCTACATTGAAACTGAAATAAATTATAATGTCATGAATGATATTCCATGTAATTGGTATTTACATCGCGAAAAAACCGCAGGGCAGGTGCACAGCTACCTTTTTATACGAGAAGACGTTTAATGTTTATATTTATTGGTAAAGTTTTATATTCCTTAATTTGGTTGTTTTTTTTATTTAATCTTATCTATCCTTATCCAAGACCGGCAAACATTGTAGCCTATGTTGGATTAATCGCTTTTGCTATAACCCATGGTTTACAAGCATGGATGTTACAATCAACGATGACAAACCAAGAAAAAGAGCAGGACAAATATAAAGCACTTCGTCTTTTTATTTTTGGTGTTTTTGAATCACTTAGCTGGAAACAAAAAAAATAGAGAAAAAAGTGGTTGTCAGATACAAAAATTTTTGTATAATGCTCACCACTTCTTTAGAAGTCTCCAAATATGCGGGAATAGCTCAGTTGGTAGAGCGCAACCTTGCCAAGGTTGAGGTCGCGAGTTCGAACCTCGTTTCCCGCTCCAATTCATAATGTAGTACTAAAATGTACAAACTCATAAATATCAACAGTATCATTTATCATTATGCCTAGTATAGGTCCTGAAGCTACAGTGTTGGTATGGCTTTAATGAGCACCATCATGATCAATCGCACACATTTTATAGTGTAACTTAAGTTAACATACTTATTACTGGTTTACCTATCCAATAAGAAGCTTGCATTTTTAGCGCTTATAATCCTCTACATGTTTAGTATCTTTTTTAAGAATTTAAATTTTTGAGCAATTTATTAACAATATAGGGGTGGATAATAGAAACGGGTAACATATACAGTTTTCCCCAAAAATTATGATTCTTAACTGAAGTAATGATAAACAATTCTTTCTTAAAATCATTAGTTTCAATAATACGAATAGATACACAAACATCGAGATGAAAATCCCTTACAACTAATGTTAGTGTATCTCTTTTTTTCTCGATAATTGTGAAAAAATGAACTTTACTGCCTATATCAGGTTCCCCTTCTTCCAGAGTATCAAATCCATTTATAGATCTGATTCCAACTCTTTTTCCTAAAAAATCCCTAATTCTAAATAGTCTGCCCAACCATTTTGGCTGGTAGGACGTCATCATTTTATAAACTTCGTAAGCAGTAACATTTTTACAAACATTCAGGCACTGATAACTTAAATAATCACATTTTTCGTCTATTAATGCTATGTTATTTAATAAGCCTTTGAGTATTTTAATCGTAGCTTTTTGCTTTTTTTTCATTAATGAAATTAATATTGTTAATATTGTATGGAAATAATACCAATAAAATGGGAATTAAAAGATGACACTCTATAAATTAGATAAATGAAATGGTTCATCTTCTATATTGTTTAGTTTTTTTCAACTTATACTATAGATCAAATTGATAATTTAAAAGGTATGAATGGAAAATTATCACCATGATGCATTATTGACGAAAGCTCCAGCATGATACTAAACCTTTTAGTCACGTTTGGCATCATGTTAAAAATGGAATAGCGCTTATGCAAAAAGAGATAATAATACTTTTCCACATAGCGTGAATTCCGGTTAAAAAGATTAAAAACTATCTGTTGTTTTAAAACCGCCACCACCTGTTGATGAACTAGATGAAAACCCACTACCGCCGGAAGATGAACTGGAAGCGCCTGAAGAACTATTGCTGCTAGTAGATGATGACCTCGATGAAGAATTCCATGAAGTTTGTTTTGATGAACTTGTTGTAGAGAACATGCTGGTGCTTTTGGATGAAGACCAATTAATGGTTTTATTACTATTAGCTTGGGTTCGACATGAAATAAGTACATGGACTATTGTTTCAGGAAAAATATCTTTGTTTAGTAGATTGTTAAGTAACTCATCAAGTTTAGATGATGAGATATTATATTCATAATAAGAACTAGGGATGTTATTTTGTATAAAAATAGATAGCGTTTGTTCAAAACGCATATAAGTATATTCTAGTGCTTCAACAGTGTGTTTTAGTGTGGGTAAACTTTGCTCTACTTGTTGTATTTTTCTATCTAAAATCGGAATTTGTTGTATTAGTTTATCATCTTCTAAACTATTGCTTTGCAAAGTTAATTGTACCACCTCGTTTATTGATTGTTGCTGTAATAACTTAGCTAGCTTATTTACCTGACTTAGATAAATTGTTTTTAATTTTTTAGTTATGT
>CALYPO010000050.1 GCA_945276085.1 uncultured Gilliamella sp. | reverse complement strand
AATAATAAACACCATCAATGTCAACACCTCGGTCTTGTAATGACCAATCCATCCATTCTGTTAAGGTATTGAATTGCTCGTCAGTAAATATGTTTCTCGCAATACCAGATTGGTTAGTTGTAATAACAAGTAAAAAACCCATTTCTTTGAGTTCTCGCATTGCATCAATTACACCATCAATAAAGTGGAATTTATCAATAGTGTGTACATAATTGTAATCTATATTAATTGTACCATCTCGATCTAAAAATATAGCAGGCTTCATGTTTAATCATCTTCCTTTTATAGAGGTGTCTATCTAGCTTTATATAGGATATTATCGATTGACATAGATGTCTAGACGTCTTAATATTTATCCATTCCTTTTTATTAGTATATATCATGATAAAACTTGAACACATCTCAAAAAATTTTGAGCACAATAAAACCACTATCCATGCTTTAAAGGACATTTCATTAAATGTTCCTCAAGGTAAAATTTATGGTGTTATTGGCAAGTCAGGCGCAGGTAAAAGCACATTAATACGTTGTGTCAATCTATTAGAAAAACCAACCAGTGGAAAAATATTTTTTGACAACCAAGATATCACCCATTTATCTAATCGAAAATTAATTGAAGTACGCCGAAAGATTAGCATGATTTTTCAGCATTTTAATTTGTTATCATCTAGAACTGTATTCGATAACATTGCTTTTCCACTTGAACTAAATAAAACACCTAAAAAGGTAATCAAGCAAAAAGTAAATGAGCTTATTGAACTTGTAGGTTTAAGTGAAAAGGCTGATGTCTATCCAGCTAATTTATCGGGTGGACAAAAACAACGCGTCGCTATTGCTAGAGCGTTAGCAAGTGATCCTAAAGTATTATTATGTGATGAAGCAACCAGTGCCCTTGACCCTGAAACAACACGTTCTATTTTAGCATTATTAAAAGATATCAACCAAAAACTAGGTTTAACCATTTTATTAATCACTCATGAAATGGATGTTGTTAAACAGATTTGCGACCAAGTAGCAGTTATTAGTAACGGAGAATTAGTTGAACAATCTTCAGTCGGTGAAATGTTTTCGCATGCTAAAACAGATATTGCAAGGCAATTCATTCAATCAACATTACACCTTACTATTCCAGATGATTATTTAGCTAGACTAACACCAGTACATAAAGAAGGACTTAATCCACTTGTTCGTTTGGAATTTTCTGGTGTATCGGTAGATTTACCTTTACTGTCTCAAATAGCTAAAGAATTCGAAGTTGATAGTAATATTATCAGCGCTCAGATGGATTATGCGGGTGGCGTTAAATTTGGTTTGATGTTAACTGAAATGAAAGGAAAACAGAAAAGTACTGCATCAGCAATTGCGTTTCTAGAAAAAAATAATACTAAAGTTGAGGTTTTAGGCTATGTTTGATTTTATTCCTTCATTTAAACCATTTGAATCGATTTTTCGCTATTTAGCTCAACATGGTTTCTGGGAAGATTTTGTTACATTTTGTTCTTCATTTAATGGTTTTAGTGAAGCAATGCTATTCAAAATGGCACAAGCAACCGATGATACTATTTATATGGTGTTGTTATCAGGTTTTTATGGAACGTTAATTGGATTACCATTAGGTATATTGTTGTATGTCACCCGAAAAGGTAACATACTTGAAAATGACATTGTAAATTTTACATTCTCTTTTCTCACAAATATATTTCGAGCAATTCCTTTTATTATATTAATTTTATGGATAAAACCTTTCACAGTAGAAGTAATGGACATTATAACCGGCCAAGCCACCTTTTTAGGTAGACAAGGTGTTATTGTTCCGCTTAGTGTAGGTGTTGCGCCTTTAATTGCAAAAATGATTGAAAATGCTTTACTGGATATTCCTAAAGGTTTAATTGAAGCTGCTCGTTCAATGGGAGCCACACCATTACAGATTATATATAAAGTTCTTATTCCCGAATCTCTACCTATTATTATTAATAGCATGACAATAACACTGATAACATTAACAGGCTATATTGCACTCAGTGGAGCTGTTGGAGCTGGAGGCTTAGGGCAATTGGCTATTCAATATGGCTATAATAGTTACAAACCCGCTATAATGAATACAGTTGTTATTTTATTAGTTATATTAGTATTCCTAATCCAAGCTATTGGCAATAGGATTGTAAGGTATGTTACTCATCATTAATTTTGGAGAAAATTATGTCAATTAAACAGCTAGCACTAGCCACTACTTTGGTAAGTGCATTTTTTTTAACAGGTTGTGATAATAAACAATCATCTGTAACTGATAACAAACCAGCAGAACCAGCAAAAGTAAGTACTATCAAAGTTGGTGTAATTTCAGGTCCTGAACAAGAAGTAGCAGAAGTAGCCAAACAACAAGCTAAAAGCCTTTATAATCTTGATGTTGAACTTGTGATTTTTAATGATTACGTTACTCCAAATCAAGCATTAAATGATGGATTAATTGATATTAACGCTTTTCAACATAAACCATATTTAGATGAACAAATCAAAGAAAGAGGTTATAAATTAACTGTTGTTGGTAACTCATTTGTTTACCCTATTGCAAGTTACTCACACAAATTAAAACCGATTGAGAATAACAGTGAAACTGGGGAAGGTGTAAAAGTAACCTCACCTCGAGGCGAAACGTTCTTTATTCCAGCTAAATCAACAATTGCCATTCCTAATGACCCTACAAATTTAGGTCGTGCATTACTTTTATTACAACATGAAGGTTTAATTACTGTTGATAAGACAAAAGGTTTATTGCCAACTGTACTTGATATCACAAGTAACCCATATGAATATAAAATTATCGAACTAGAAGCTCCGATGCTACCTCGTTCGCTAGATGATTCGCAAGTCGATCTTGCTATTATTAACAATGCATTTGCTGGACAAGCAAATTTAACACCAAGCAAAGATGGTATTTTTGTTGAAGATAAAGAGTCTCCATATGTTAACATTATCGTATCGCGTGAAGCGGATAAAGATAATGAAAATGTAAAAAACTTTGTTAAAGCTTACCAAACTGATGCAGTAGCGCAAAAAGCTGACCAAATTTTTAATGGTGGCGCAATTCGTGGTTGGTAAATTAGCAAGCTATAATTTATTATATTCCGTCGGCATTCGTCGACGGAAATCATTAAAATAATTAAATAAAGAATCAACAATGACATATCAATTTGAACCAATTGGTATCATCCAGTCACCTTATGTTGAAAAATTTGCAGTGCCTCGTCAACCCAATCTGGTCAAAGCTGCTCAAGGTGAACTACATTTACTTACACCATATAACAATCCTATCAGTGTCAAAGGATTAGAACAGTTTTCTCATCTATGGCTTTTATTTCATTTCCACCATATTGAGCCAACCAAGAGGAGATTAACGGTACGTCCACCTCGTTTAGGAGGAAACAAAAGTTTAGGCGTATTTGCAACAAGATCTCCATATAGACCTAATAATATTGGTCTTTCAGTTGTTGAATTAATAGATATTATTGTTGAAAAAAATCAGGTGATTTTAAAGTTAGGGGGATTAGATCTCGTAGATGGCACACCTATAATTGATATAAAACCCTACTTACCTTACTGTGATAGCCATCCTGATGCGAAAGCGGGTTACGCTCAAATGCTTCCTGAACAGAAACTTGAAGTTTCATTCTCAGCTAACGCTAAATTATTTATTGAATCCCAACAAGATTATCCACAACTAACCGAATTAATTGAACAAGTAATATCTCAAGATCCAAGACCAGCTTATAAACAAAAAAACAACCATGAGCAAACTTATGCAATCTCACTATATCATTTTAATATTAAATGGAAGGTGATAGGCTGCTTAGCCGTTATTGAAAATATACATATTATTGAACGGTAATGTTAATTTATTTAAACGATAAATTTACAAAACAATGAGATATGTAATTAAATATTTTTTTTGTAAAAATTCTTTACAAAAGAATTACATAATACCGATAATATAGGTTGGTAAGAGAGCTTAATTCTGCTAAATTAAATGAGGGTTTAATTCCCTATATTTCACTTTGCCACTAAAGTTTTAATAATTTTAGTGGCACCTTTTATTTGCATCAATGATAATTGTTATTTTTCTTATTTCTCAATTCAGCAATATCTATCGCATCAAACAGATAATGTTTTCCACAATAATCACAATGAATGTCAATTTTGCCATCGTCTTCATTAAGAATCTCATCAATTTCCTTGGCTGGTAATGTCATTAAACTATCTTCACAACGTTGTCGTGAACAACCACATTTAAATACAATTTGTTGAGTTTCAAATAAGCGAACTTCTTCTTGATTATAAAGACGATATAAAATTTCATCAGTAGGAAGTTGAAACAACTCTTGGCTAGTGATGGTTTCAGTTAATGTGCTTAGAAGCTCAAATGACTCTTGAGTATTTTCATTTGCAGGTAACACTTGCAATAAAATCCCTGCAGCCATCGGTGTGTTATTATGCACTCCAGTTTTAACGAATAAACGAGTTGGCAGTTGTTCAGACTGCATAAAATAATTTTCAATACAGCCAGTTAGCGTTTCTTTTTCTAATCCAACGATGCCTTGATAACGTTCGCCTTTTTTAGGCGTTATGGTAATTACAATGTAACCGTTGCCAACCATCTCCTTAAGAGAAGCATTATCGGCAATTTCACCATTTACTCGCGCAACACCACGTAATTCTTGTAGGTTATTGCCATTTACCACTGCTAATGTTAATGGCCCATCCCCCTGTAATTGCACAGCAATATCACCATCGAATTTCAATGTAGCGGTTAATAAACTGGTGGCTACTAATAATTCACCTAATAAATTCTGTACTGGAATAGGATAATTATGGTTTTCTAAAATAGATTGGTATGTTTTTTCAAGTCGAGTGATTTCCCCTCGAACAGGATGATTATCAAATAAAAACCGATTTAAAGTATCCATATTAATTGCCTTGTTGTCTTTCATATTTAAATTTAATTAATGTACGCCGCTCTTTTTTATCAGGTCGTCGGTCCGGATGCGGCATGGCTAATGCATTAAGTTTTCTTGCCTGAGCAATATTTTCACGTTTTTCAATGCTCTCTGGGGTTTCTTGGTAAAGATATTCCGCTTCTCTTGCGGCTCTACGCTGGTCATTAATGGCTAAAACTCGAATTGTCTTTTGCTCATTACCTTGCCTAAGCACTATCATCGCCCCAACTTCAACTATTTTGCTTGGCTTTGCTCGTTGGCCATTATAATGAACTTTTCCACCTTCAATCATTTCACGAGCAATGGAACGCGTTTTATAAAACCGCGCGGCCCATAACCATTTATCTAATCTGACGAGATGCATTGTTTCCTCGTTTAAGACTTAATACATTTATAACTAATATAAGTATCGTTTTATTAAAATCAATGTTGTGGATGAATTGAATAATCATTGCCACCTGTCGAAAAAATTCCAGATAAACTAAATGGAGCTATCTTACCGCGCAAATCAGCTCGATAATTTAACGACTCTGGAGGATTCTGTACTAACTTCCATCGATTAAGCAGCTCACTTGTGGTACCTTTGCTAATGAGGTGAAATGATTCAAATTCAGAATGCAAAGGATTAATTATTGCAGTTGAGTCAATTATTCCGCCATTAACTAATGCATTAAAACTTAATAATGTGCGATGCTGAAGATCAATATCTACCGACACACTAGGATATTTAATACTTACTTTATTAACTGAAGCATTATTAGCTTTAAGAAATAGTGAGCCCGAATATAACCCAAATTTGTTGTCTTCAACTAAGCTCACATTTTTCCCCGAAACATCAAAGTTTGCAATGTTAAAAGGATAATCAGATTTAATACTGGTTAACATACTTTGCAATATGATTAACTGATCAACGTCAACACGATTAAATATATCTGGTAATAACGGTTGTTTTGCTTCATCAGATAATTCATAACTGATGCCTGTCAACAATAACTTATTCAAATGTAATGAATTATTTTTCCAACTACCATCTAAATGAACATCACCGTTATGCCATCGAGCAACCGCTTTTTTGATATCAATTTCATTATCTTTAAAAGACAATTGAAGCAATAAAGAAGAATATATTTGATCAAACCAAACCACATTATCTGCATTAAAAATAAAGGAAGTTTCATTCAGATTCCACTGATTATCATAACTAATATTGGTTATTTCAAAATTTCCCTTAGCAATAATTAAATTAGGTAATTGAATATTACTGTCTAAAATTAAAAGTTCTTCTAACCTAAACTTTGGAAATTTAGGCAAATACTTATTTAATTCAGTATAATCATCTGGTTGAAAACGGATATTATTTAATCTTAATTGGGCTATATCTAAGCTACCATCGGCTAATACTTTTAATTTACTAACAAAAAAACCATTATCCATATTACCGCCTAAATTGGTGATTGCTGTAACCCCATCACGATAATATCCTTGTAACAATATTTTGTTTATCGGTATCTGATTAAATGATGCTTTTTGTGAAGTGAAATCAAATTGATATGGCTCTTTACTACTTAAATCAAAGGGTTTAATACGGCCATCAACGCCTTTTAAAGAAAGAGAATCTTGCTCATCATTAAACGAAAAATTTATTGTAGAATTATAAAACTTTAATACATTAGCCGAAAAATTAGTAATATCAACACCATTAAATTCACCATCAATCACATTAATATAATTAAAATGATGAAGTTGCCATAAATTTTTCTTATCAAAACCAATAGTTAACTTTCCAATTTTAGTCACTTCTTGCTTATCATTTATTACCAATAAATTATCAATACTTAACTCATAAAAATTAGCTAATGAATGATTTATCTTACCAATTGAAATAGTGTATGGTCCAAGCTTTGATAATTGTTGACTCAGTACTTTTGCTCCATAATTGGTTTGCAAGGCAAAATAACTAACTACAATTAACAACCAGATAATCGAAAAGAGCAAAATTAAACAAGATCGTAACCGTCTCATAAATAAGCAGTATAGTAATAAAAATGGATTAAAATTTATATAACAATACCTGATTTTGGGTAAAATAGCACTTGATTTTAATATAAATGATTTGTTGTTAAACTAGTTTTAACGTTAATATATAGCCAATTATGACTTTAGAATAACAAATTCACGGAATTAATCTTCATCCTTTGATTAAGGTGAAAAATTCTTTTTTATTGACCATATAAACAGGAAAAAATCGAGATGAAACAGATCCCAATGACAGTAAGGGGAGCCGAATTATTACGAGCAGAACTTGAAGAACTTAAAAATATTAAAAGACCTCAAATTACTGCTGCTATTGCAGAAGCCAGAGCGCACGGAGATTTAAAAGAAAACGCGGAATATCATGCAGCAAGAGAACAACAAGGTTTTTGTGAAGGTCGTATTCAAGAAATCGAAGGCAAATTATCTCAAGCGCAAATTATTGATATTACCAAAGTAAAAAATACTGGACGCATAATTTTTGGTGCCACAGTGACTGTAATTAATATCGATACCGATGAAGAAACAACTTATCGAATTGTTGGCGATGATGAAGCAGATTATAAACAAAATTTAATTTCGGTTAACTCACCTATCGCTCGAGGTCTTATTGGTAAAGAAGATGGTGATACCGTCCAAATCAAAACACCAGGCGGTAATGTTGAATTTGATATTGTTAAAGTTGAGTATATCTAATAAAACTCAACTGCAATAAAAAAACAGGGCTATTGCCCTGTTTTTTTATTTGGGTAAAGTAATTTTCTTATCTTCGCTAGGTCTAAATACCGTAAAAATAGATCCGACTTGTTGAACGGGTAATGCATTTGTTTCGCGGATAATAGCTTCACAAATTAATTTTTTCGTTTCACGATCTTCGGCAGCGATTTTAATTTTAATTAACTCATGGAAATTTAGTGCATTTTCGATTTCGGCAAGAACGCCTTCGGTAAATCCATTAGCACCAATCATCACTATCGGTTTTAAATGATGAGCTTCACTTTTTAAGTACTGTTTTTGTTTATTCGATAAATTCATTAATTTTTTATCACATTAAGTTGCAATTTTGCTATTCTACCCTTATATATATTTGTAATCAATTGAAGTAACCTCTATACACTAAGGATTTATTCGCTGTGAGTAACAAAAAACGCTCAGCAAGTTCTACTCGTTGGCTAAATGAACATTTTAAAGATCGCTTTGTACAACAAGCACAAAAAAAAGGCCTACGTTCTAGAGCATGGTTTAAATTAGAAGAAATACAAAAAAGTGACAAACTATTCAAACCAGGAATTACTGTCGTGGATTTAGGGGCAGCACCGGGCGGATGGTCACAATATGTTGCATCACTCATCGGTAATAAGGGACGAATTATTGCTTGTGATTTATTACCGATGGATCCAATAGTTGGCGTTGATTTCTTGCAAGGTGACTTTAGGGATGAAGCCGTATTAAATACCTTACTTGAGCGCGTTGGTGAAGAGAAAGTACAAGTTGTTATGTCAGATATGGCTCCGAATATGAGTGGACAGCCTGCAGTTGATATACCAAGAGCTATGTATTTAGTTGAACTTGCATTAGATATGTGTAAAGACGTTCTTGCACCTAATGGGAGTTTTATTGTAAAAGTATTCCAGGGCGAAGGCTTTGAAGAATATCTAAAAACAGTTAGATCGCTGTTTAAAACAGTCAAAATTCGAAAGCCTGAAGCTTCGCGCGCACGGTCTCGAGAAGTATATATTGTAGCAATGGGGATGAAGTAGCCAGCCGTACAATTTTGTAGTACCATACTTGGTTAATTTTAGTCGTAACTGTTAATTTTATGAGAGGTTTTTCTTTTGAACGACATGGTAAAGAATTTACTGATCTGGGGCGTTATCGCGGTAGTATTGTTTGCTGTATTCAACCAATTCAGCGCGTTATCCAATAGCGGTCCTCAAGTCGATTATACCAAATTTAATTCGGATGTAACGAGCGGCAAACTCAAAGAAGTACATATTAATGGTCGCGAAATTGTTGCTACAACTAAAAGTAGTAGTAATTATGTTACTTATATCCCTTACCTTGATGAAAAACTAGTCGATAACTTGGTGCTTAATGATATTGCTGTTTACGGCAGTCCAGATGAAAAACCAAGCTTATTGGTTAGTATCTTGATTTCTTGGTTTCCAATTATCTTATTACTTGGTTTTTGGTTCTTTGTTATGCGCCAAATGCAAGGCGGGGGTAAAGGTGGCCCAATGTCGGTAGGCAAAAGTAAAGCCAAAATGTTAACGCCTGACCAAGTTAAGACTAAATTTACAGATGTAGCAGGCAGTGAAGAAGCTAAACAAGAAGTAACAGAAGTCGTCGATTTTTTACGTGATCCTGGCAAATACCAAAAATTAGGCGGTCGTATTCCTAAGGGGATTTTAATGGTAGGACCTCCGGGTACGGGTAAAACATTATTAGCTAGAGCCATTGCGGGTGAAGCAAACGTGCCTTTCTTTAGTATTTCAGGTTCAGATTTTGTTGAAATGTTTGTCGGTGTTGGCGCATCACGTGTACGTGACCTCTTTGAACAAGCCCGTAAACATTCACCATGTATTATCTTTATTGATGAAATTGATGCTGTTGGTCGAAAACGTGGTGCCGGCTCAATGGGCGGACATGATGAACGCGAACAAACTCTAAACCAAATGTTAGTTGAAATGGATGGCTTTGAAGCTAACAGTGGTATTATCATTATTGCAGCAACAAACCGTGCGGACATTCTCGATCCTGCATTACTTCGTCCGGGTCGTTTTGACCGTCAAGTTCAAATTGATTTACCTGACTTAAAAAGCCGTGAACAAATTCTGGCAGTACATGTACGTAAAGTGCCTTTAGGTTCTGATGTTAATCTAGCAGTATTAGCTCGCGGAACACCAAATTATTCCGGTGCTCAATTAGCTAATTTAGTTAACGAAGCTGCGCTATTTGCCGCGCGTCGTAATAAACGTTTAGTCACGATGGATGAGTTTGAAGAAGCCAAAGATAAAATCGATATGGGTACTCAACGTCGTTCGTTATCCATGACAAAAGAGCAATTAACCAATACAGCTTATCATGAAGCGGGACATGCAATTGTAGGTTATTTAATGCCAGATCATGATCCGCTTCATAAAGTAACTATTATTCCTCGAGGAGGGGCATTAGGTGTAGCCTTCTTCTTACCAGAAGGCGATCAAATTAGTCAAAGTCGTACTCAGTTAGAGTCTAAAATATCTACAGCTTATGCAGGAAGAATTGCCGAAGGCCTAATTTATGGTGAAGATAAAATTACCTCAGGTGCATCTAGTGATATACGATACGCTTCTAACATAGCCAGAGCAATGGTTACACAGTGGGGTTTCTCAGATCGTTTACCACCTGCATTGTTTGAATATGAAGAATCTTCTTATGGAATCATGAAAAAAATATCTGATGGTACAGCTAAAATTATTGATGAAGAAGTTGATGCAATCCTTCAACGAAACTATCAACGAGCTAAAACAACACTAACTGAAAATATTGATATTCTTCATGCAATGAAAGATGCTTTACTGAAATATGAAACAATTGATAAACAACAGATTGATGAACTGATGAATCGCCAGCCAGTCACACCACCAGAAGGCTGGACAGCCAGTGATGAAATAGCAGCTCAAGAAGTTCCGAATGAAGGTACACCACCTGAATCTGATGATTAATCTGTTTTAATTTTTATAACGCGCTACGGCGCGTTTTTTATCGGATAATT
>CALYPO010000049.1 GCA_945276085.1 uncultured Gilliamella sp. | reverse complement strand
TTGATTGTCTGGTTTTTTCAAGCGATTAACAAACATCATCACGATAAAAGCAATAACGGTTAAATAAATAATGAATATCCCATATGTTGATAACATATCGACAAATGAACGTCCTCGTATACCTATATCGCGGAAAAAGCGGAAGAGCCAAACTAATGGAAATGCGTGGCTGACATAAAATGCCCAGATTGGCATAATGCCTACCGCCATGGTTGAGCCACCCATAATGAATCCCGGTGGAACAAGGAAAATCATTCTGCTAGCACCTTCACCTGGATGATTGGTATTCCAAGATAATAAGAAGCCTAACCAGCCAAAAGCGAGTCCAGTCATAAATACACTAGGTACAAAAATAAAGTAATTACCATCAAAACGTAATTGTCCAAATAAAACCAGTATTGCAGTAATTAAAGTTAAAGCAGTGGTATAAAATAGGGCATAAGGCACGGTTCTCGCTAATAGTGGTACAAAACCACGTTCTATTACGGTATTCCACATCCCCATTGTTTTTAATCGGCCAATTATCATTAATGATGTTAATCCATACGTTAATGACGAGAAGAAGTAAACGAAATAGATTATAGTGGATATTGTTGATGAACTAGATGGATTAAACATGGTCCTAGTTTTCAATTGCATTGGTGATAAGGTTGCTTCAGTTGCTTCTCTTCCAAGTCCTAATGCTGCAACTTTACCAACGCTCAATTCAGCACCTGATTCAGGAATGATTTCATTAAGACTTTGCATTACCTTGGCATTTTGTGCATCATTTGAATCATCAGCAAAATAACCTAATTTAACGGTTTGATCCCCTTTTTTTAGAGACTTTTCAAGTCCTTTAGGAATATATAACACTCCTAAATTACGGTCGTGTGATACTAATGTAATTGGATTTATTGGTGAGCGAATTACTTCTGTTATTTCAATAAATGGTGAAGTATTTACTTTACTGATTAATTCAGTTGAGTAATTGGAACCATCAAGATCAATAACAGCAATTTTTCCTTCAAAAACTGAACCATGGCTTAGCACAATTGAAAAAACAAGTGATACGATAGCAGCTAAACCTAAGCACACTTTATAATATGGAATGAAGTGGCCTGATAACATAGCATCAAGCTCTTCAAGCATAGATTTAATGATGTTTTGCATCATTGATCAACCTCAATTGTCATACCAGTTAATAAATGCGGTATAGGTTCTATATAAATTCTGACTTGATAAGATGTTAAATCTGCCTGTCCTCGTTCCCGAGTCATTCGTAAATCAGCAAATGAAGGCGCCGCTGTTGCAAAACGGACAGTACCTTTTACTGTTTTGTCCAGAGCAATCACATTAGCTTTTACTTTAGTTTCAGGTTGATAATCATTAACCATTTTTTCGTTAACATAGATGTCAACATATTTACGGTCTGTTTCTAACAATACTGCTGGTGCGCCAGCAGGCACCATTTCACCATCTTCAAACATTAGTTTTAGTACTTTTCCATCTTCTGGTGCAACTAATGTAAGGCGGCTATAATTTACTTTCAGTTGTTTTAAATCAGCTTCGGCTTGTGCGAGTTGAGCACGGATTTGAGCAAGTTGATTTTGGCGATTTTGCAGTTTTTGTCTAGCAATAGTAATCGACTGCAATGTCATTCCCGTTGCATTTCTAGTTTGTTCAAACTGGGTGATTTGCTCAGGTGATGCACCAATCATCAATGTTGATAATTGACTTTCAATCTGTACAACTTGCATTTTTGAATTAATGTAGGCATTGCGTGCAGCATCAAGTTGTGATTGTGAAGTACCTCCAGTTTTTCTTAATTGAGTATGACGTTGAAATTCAGTATTAGCTAAGTCTCGAGAAGATATTGCAGCTTCTAAGTTCGCTTTAACTTCTTCTATTTTCCGCCACGTTGATAATTCATTGAGGTTAGTTTCATTTTCAGTGATTTCGATTGCTGCTTGTTCTTGATTAACTGCGGCTGTTTGACTATCAACTAGCGCTTGTAAGCGATCTATTGATAGCTGCGTATCAGTATCTTCAAGTTGCATTAATGGATCGCCTTTTTTTACAAATTGTGATTCTTGGACAAACCGTTTAATGACTTTGCCACCTACATTTTGAAATGCAACATTGATTTCATCAGCAGTTAATACGCCTGATTTGATACTTTTAGCAACAGTTACTGCATCGTTCCTTGAACCAAGACAAATCAATGTTGATCCAATTAGAAGTAGCAATAAAAATATAGCAGGAATTTTAATGTTTTTTGGTAAATCTAAGTTTAGTTTATTTTTCATTTATTTAGTCAGCTAAGTATATTGTTAAAATATCATGATTTTTAGTGATTAAAAGCAATTATTTACGTAATAATTTACGTAACATTGCAATTAAAGATTCCTGCTCTTGTGCATTTAAAACCTGAGCAAAAGCACGAATCGATTTTAAGTGATTAGGTAGCGCTTTTTGTATAAGATTTACACCAGTTGTGGTGAGCCTGATTAGTCGAGAACGACCATCTTCCCCACTTTTCGTCATCGATATTAAAGGATCTTGCGCAGCTAACATCCGTTTAACCATTACTGAGACAGTTGCAGGAGTGACGCCAACTTTCAATGCTAGCTCGCTAGCGCAGGTTTCACCTTCACTATACAATGACATTAGCAATGCAAATTTTCCTTCAGAAACATCATAATCTTTTGCAAGTTGTGCATAAATATTAGAACGAATTAAATCGGCAGTAGTAATTAAACTTAGGACCAGATCAACGCCTGAAACCTCGATAATTTCATCATTAAAACTTTGTGCTTTTGCTAAAGTTTCGCGCGAAGGAAGTATTCTTGAGTTGTAATTCAATTGCTTTACCTAATTTATTTAGTCGGCTAATTATACTGGTTTGTCCTAAATTGGCAATTGTTTTTTTACTTTAGTTTGAGAGGTTGATCTCATTAATTTGTTAATTTTCATTGATATTTAGTTAGTCAAGAATGATAACTTATTGTTTTAAAGCTTATTATTTAATCTACTACTAAAGTGGTAATCCTTGAGGGTAATTATATTCTATTTAAAGTTCCTTAAAATATCGTATAGATAAAAATTAAATAATTGAATTAAAAATAAATTTGGAGCTTTTTATGAGTAAAACCAATCTCGTTATTATAGGCAATGGGATGGTTGGACATCGTTTTGTCGAAGAAATTATCGAAAAAATGCAGTCTGATAATTTTAAAATTACCATCTTTTGCCAAGAACCAAGAGTAGCTTACGATCGTGTTCATCTTTCTTCCTATTTTTCAGGCCATACTGCAGAAGCACTGTCTTTAGTTCGGGAAGGCTTGTACCAAGAAAATGATATTAATATTTTACTTAATGAACGGGTTATTTTGATTAATCGCCAACGTAAAGAGGTGCATTCACAAACTGGGCGTATTGTTTCTTATGATAAGTTGATTATTGCAACGGGCTCTTATCCATGGGTTCCTCCAATTAAAGGTGCTGAAGGGGCGAATTGTTTTGTTTATCGTACCATTGAAGATCTCGATGCGATTCGTGATTGTGCTAGTAATTGTAAAATAGGTGCAGTTGTCGGTGGTGGTTTACTTGGACTTGAAGCTGCTGGTGCATTGAAAAACTTAGGAGTTGAAACTCATGTTGTCGAATTTGCTCCAGTCTTAATGTCAGAGCAACTTGATGCAATGGGTGGTGATCAACTGCGTAGAAAAATCGAAGAGATGGGAGTTGGAGTTCATACAAGCAAAAATACTCAAGAAATTATTCATACCCCATCAGGTAAAGTTATGCAATTTTCTGATGGTTCATCACTTGAAATTGATTTTATTGTTTTTTCAACTGGCATCCGTCCCAATGACCAATTAGCTAAAGCGTGTGAATTAGATATTGGACCTAGAGGAGGTATCGTTATTAACGATTATTGCCAAACTTCAGATCCGGATATTTATGCCATAGGTGAATGCGCCTGTTGGCAAGGTAAAGTTTACGGTTTAGTTGCACCTGGTTACAAAATGGCACAAGTTGCCTTAGCACATTTAATCGGTGAAAGCGCTAAATTTGAAGGTGCCGATATGAGTGCTAAACTCAAATTAATGGGAGTCGACGTTGGTAGTATTGGTGATGCAAAGGCTAAAACAATAGCTAGCAGAAGCTATGTTTATTTAGATGAAAGTGTACCAGTTTATAAAAAGTTAGTGGTATCTAATGATAATAAAAAACTATTAGGTGCTGTTTTAGTTGGTGATACATCTGATTATAGTAACTTGCTGCAATTGATGCTTAATGATATGGATTTACCTGAACATCCTGATTCTCTAATTTTACCATCACATGCAGGTGCTAAGCCTGCATTAGGCGCTGACGCATTACCTGATAGTGCACAAATATGTTCTTGTTTTGATGTGACAAAGGCAAAAATTGTTCAAGCTATTCATGCTGGTTGTCATACTGTTGCTGCAATTAAAGCTGAAACTAAAGCGGGTAGTGGATGTGGTGGTTGTATACCACTAGTAACGCAAATCCTTAATTTGGAATTAGCGAAACAAGGTATTGAAGTAAGCCATGCACTTTGTGAACATTTTAAATATTCTCGGCAAGAGCTTTTTCACTTAATTCGTGTTGAAGGATTAACTTCCTTTGATGAAGTGATAAAAAAACATGGTACCGGCTATGGCTGTGAAGTTTGTAAACCAACAGTTGGCTCTATATTAGCTTCATGTTGGAATAATTATATTCTTAAACCAGATCTTGTACCGTTACAAGATAGTAATGATATCTTTTTAGGTAATATTCAAAAAAATGGTACTTATTCAATTATTCCTCGTAGTGCTGGTGGTGAAATTACCCCGGAAGGATTGATTGCGATTGGTCAGATTGCTAAGAAATACAATCTCTATTCAAAAATTACTGGTTCACAACGTATAGCGTTGTTTGGTGCGCAAAAAGATGATCTTCCTGCTATCTGGAAAGAACTGATTGATGCTGGTTTTGAGAGTGGTCACGCTTACGCTAAGGCATTACGTATGGCAAAAACTTGCGTAGGTAGCACTTGGTGTCGGTTTGGGGTAGGAGATAGTGTTAGTTTAGGTGTCGAATTAGAAAACCGCTATAAAGGTATTCGAGCGCCTCATAAATTCAAACTTGGTGTTTCAGGTTGTACCCGTGAATGTGCCGAAGCTCAGGGTAAGGATATTGGCGTTATTGCAACTGAAAAAGGTTGGAATCTTTATGTTTGTGGTAATGGTGGTATGAAACCTCGTCATGCCGATCTTTTAGCTGCAGATTTAGATCGAGAAACCCTTATTCGCTACCTAGACCGTTTCCTTATGTTCTATATTCGTACAGCGGATAAATTACAACGGACTTCTGTCTGGTTTGAAAACCTTGAGGGGGGGATCGAATATTTGCGTAGTGTCATTATTGATGACAAATTAGGTATCAATGACGAACTTGAAAAAGAGATGGCTCGCATTCGTAAGCTTTTTGTTTGTGAATGGAAAGAAACTGTTAATAATCCAGAAGCACAAATCCGGTTTGCTCATTTTATTAATAGTCCTAAACGAGACGATAATGTTCAGTTTGTACCTGAGCGACAACAACATCGTCCCGCCACCCTTGAAGAACGTCAAGTTATGTCAGGAGAGTAGATTATGAGTCAATGGGTAACTATCTGTAAAATTGAAGATATTTTTCCTGAAACAGGAGTTTGTGCTTTAGTTGGTAAAGAGCATGTCGCTGTTTTTCGTCCTTTTCATTCTGACGAGCTTTATGCGATTAGTAATATTGATCCTTTTGCTAATGCTAGTGTGCTTTCTAGGGGGATTATTTGTGAGCATGAAAATGAATTATGGGTTGCTAGTCCTCTGAAAAAACAACGCTTTCGTTTAAAAGATGGTTATTGTTTTGAAGATGCAAGTTATTCCATCGCACACTATGAGGTCAAAATTGATAATGATGGATTTGTTAAAGTTAAATTTAACTAATAAATAAAAATAGGAATAATAAATGTATACAGAAACAATTAATAAATGTGCTGTTAATGCAGCACGTATTGTTAAATTAGCTAAAACCAATCCTATAGGGTTTTGGCTAAGTTCTGCTATGGCTGGTGCTTATGTTGGTCTGGGTATCATATTAATTTTTACGCTGGGTAATTTGCTTGATGCATCAGTTAGACCTTTAGTTATGGGAGCAACATTTGGAATTGCATTAACTTTAGTTGTTATAGCAGGCTCGGAGTTATTTACTGGGCATACCATGTTTTTAACATTTGGTGTTCAAGCTAAAAAGATTACACACTTTCAAATGTGGTGGGTATTACCACAAACGTGGCTAGGCAATTTACTGGGATCTATTTTTGTTGCTGCTTTATTTTATTGGGCGGCAAGCCCATTATTGGCAACAGATACTTCCCTTATACATACTGCGGCATTAGCAAAAACATCCACTCCCGCAATGGCTCTATTTTTTCGTGGAATTTTATGTAATTGGTTAGTTTGTTTAGCTATTTGGATGGCAAATCGAGTTGAAGGTTCAGCCAAATTTATTGCTATATGGTGGTGTTTATTGGCATTTATTGCTTGTGGGTATGAGCATAGTGTTGCTAATATGACGTTATTTTCTCTTTCTTGGTTTGGAAATCATACTGATGCCTATACTTTAGGTGGTATTGGGCATAACTTGTTATGGGTTTCATTGGGTAATTTAGTATCTGGAGCACTCTTTATGGGCTTAGGATATTGGTTTTCAACACCTAAAGCAGATCGACCTTAATCATTATTGAATAAGGTTGTAATTGTTTAGCTTACTGTTTTTAAGAATTATTGGATTATTAACAGTAAATTTTTTAGATCAATAAGATATTAATGGTTGTTTTTAAAGTCTATGGATTATTTACCTTTATTTTGTAAATTAGAAAACCGTGATTGCTTATTAGTTGGTGGTGGGGAAATAGCCGAGCGTAAAGCTCGGTTATTGCTTGAAGCTGGCGCAAATTTAACTGTCAATGCTCTTGAATTTACTCAGCAATTTGTCTGTTGGCAAGAACAAAAACAATTGGTTTTAATACAAGGTGAATTTGATACACAACTACTCGATAATAAATGGTTAGTTATTGCCGCAACAGATTGTCAACAAACCAATCAGCAAGTCAGTATAGAATCAGAAAAGCGACGTATTTTTTGTAATATCGTTGATTCACCTAAAGGTGCTAGTTTTATTATGCCTTCTATTATTGATCGCTCTCCAATAATGGTTGCGATATCTTCAGAAGGTCATGCTCCTGTATTGGCACGGTTATTACGTGAAAAACTAGAAGCGATTTTACCGCAAAATATTGGCAAACTAGCGAAATATGCTGGTTATTTGCGTAATAAAGTAAAAGCAACTTATCAAAGCATGACTGAACGGAGAAGATTCTGGGAAAAGCTATTTACACATGATAGGTTAGCTCAAGCTATAGCTAATAATGATTCAGAAAAAGTTGAAATGTTAACTAATGAATTATTTGAAGAGCCCGTTGATTATCGAGGTGAAGTGGTTTTAGTTGGTGCCGGTCCGGGTGACCCAGGGTTGTTGACATTAAAAGCTCTTCAACAAATTCAACAAGCCGATATTATTGTTTACGATCGATTAGTATCCGATGAAATAATGAATTTAGCTCGACGAGATGCTCAGCGAATTTTTGTCGGTAAGCGGCCTGGTTTTCATTGTGTGCCACAAGAACAAATTAACCAAATATTACTTGAGCAAGCCCAAAAAGGGTTGCGAGTAGTAAGACTTAAAGGTGGTGACCCCTTCATTTTTGGTCGAGGCGGAGAAGAGCTTGAAACACTATTTGATGCTAATATTCCTTTTTCGTTAGTACCAGGAATTACAGCTGCTTCAGGATGCTCAGCTTATAGTGGAATACCATTAACTCATCGTGATTATGCTCATAGTGTTCGTTTAATTACGGGGCATTTGAAAGATGGCACTCATTTGGATTGGCAAAGTTTAGCTGCTGAAAAACAGACTCTCGTTTTTTATATGGGGTTATCACAAGCAGAAAATATTAAAACACAATTAATTAAACATGGTATGGATAGTAATATACCTGTGGCTATAGTAGAAGAAGGTACAAAAGCCAATCAGAAAGTTGTAGAGGGATTATTATGTGATCTTACTCAACTTGCATTACATGCTTGTAGTCCTAGTTTAATTATTATTGGACGTGTAGTTGCATTACGCAAAAAGTTAAATTGGTTTTCTAAACTTTAATGTTAGATAAAGTGAAGAATGGCATAATTAGTACTAGCTATTCTTTACTTTGTAAATACCATACAGTCATTTCCATTCTAGATTTAAAATTTAGTTTTTTAAATATACTTTTTATATGGACTTTTACTGTGTTTTCGACAATATCTAACTCTTTCGCTATTAATTTATTTGATAATCCTTGAACTAATAAATTAAATATTTCTCGTTCTCTTGGTGTGAGTAAATTAATATTATGGGACTGATTTGTAGTCGTGCCTCCACCATGACGCATATAATCAAGAATAATAGGTGAAATTGCTTCATCCATGGTGATTTTGCCTTCAGAAATATCTATTAATGCTTTCAGAAGGTTTTCCGGTTCCATATCTTTTAATAAATAGCCATCAGCACCGGTTTTGATAGCAGTAATGATATCTTCTTTTGCATCTGATACAGTAAATATAATGATTCGTGCAGAAATATTTTTTTCTCGTAAATAACGCAAGATTTCTAATCCATTCACATCATTCATATTGATATCTAATAAAATAATGTCCGGATCAAGTGTTTCTGCAAGCATAACCCCTTCTAAGCCAGAGCCTGTTTCACCGATAACCTCAAAATTATTGATTGTTTTTATAAGCTGCTTAACCCCATTTCTTAACATGGGATGATCATCAATAAGTAATATTGAACTTTTAACTTGTTCCATTTGTTATTCTTCTATCATTTTAAATGGGATCATTGTAGTTGCTTTAAACGTTATTACAATCTCAGTGCCTAGATTAGGCTTACTATTAATGGTTAAATTGCCATTTAATATTCCAACTCTATCACGCATAATTATTAATCCATAATGATTATCTTGATTAGCATTATTTTGTAAACCAATACCATTATCTTTTATGCTGACAGTAATAATCTGGTTATCATCAATAGTTAAACTTATTTTAACTTGTGTTGCATTAGCATGTTTATAAATATTATTTAAAGATTCGCGTACACATTGCAATAGATGGAATGCATATTTGCTCTTAATGACATTGAGAGGTAGTTGATATTCAGCTTGTATTTTAAATTTCAATTTTTGATTAAATTCTTCGATCAATTCCATTAAGCTGGCATAAAAACCGGTTTGATTAAGACGTAAACGAAAAGAAGTTATTAATTCTCTTAATTGAGAATATGTAATATTAACTTCTGTACGCATAATAGCTAGCAAATCACTACTTGTCTGTGAGGTTAAATCTGGTTGCATTTGTAAGCAACTAAGATGAATTTTTAAACAAGAAAGAGATTGTGCTATAGAGTCATGTAACTCTCTGGCCATTGCTGAGCGCTCTTTCATTAATAGATATTGTTTTTGTTGTTCTATTTGCCTATCAAGCATTAGTGCTGTCGTCATTTGCTCGACTAAGGCTGTAATTAAATTTTCTTGTTCTGCACTTAGATGCATTGTTGATGGTTGTAGAGCAAATAAAATACCAAATTTTTCACCTTTTTCTTGAAGATACCAATAACGTTGAAATCCATTTTCTTGATAAGATTTTGATGGAATAAGGCAAGCGTTACATTCTGAATTTTGGCAATAAGGTAGTCTTTGTTGGTTGGCATAGCTGATTTGTTGATAATGTTCTATATTATCCGACTCATAAAAACGAATTTGAAACTGTGTTAATGGCACTAATTCCTCAAGCTGGCGGAGTATAATTAAAAAGCGTTCACATAATGGATCTGATGTGTGCAGTTGTTTTATAGCTTGATACTGAAACGACAATATTTTATTGATTTGTTGTAATTCGGCAGTTTTTTCTGTGACACGTTCTTCTAATAATTGGTACTGCAATTCAATTTGTTCTGCCATTTCATTGAAGGCTTGCCCCAATAAATCAAATTCGTTCTTTTTACTTTTCTTACTGTTAAATCGTTGGCTAAAGTTATGTTGCGAAATAGATTCAGCCATATTAATTAATTTGCGCCAAGGCGCAAGAAGATAACGACGTAAATAGTAAATTTGCGCAAGAAGAAATAGAACAATAAGAATGATAAAAACAAATTGCAGTTGAGATATATAATGGATTTGATTTTCTGTTTTTTGATCAATTTGATGGACTAATTTATCGGTCTGAGTTACAAACTTATCAATTTCATTTTTTATTTCATCTATACTGTTTGCTTGTTTAATTTTGGGGACAATATCAGTTATCCATTGAGACTGTAATTGGTTAAGCTCATCAATTAAATGGTAACGTTCAAATAATTTTAATTGCTCAGAAGACGGAATATCATTAAAAATATTAAGTCGATCATAGTCCTTTTTTTCAATCGGGATCATGGCTAAAAATTGATAGCTTTTCATCCTAATTAAACCCAATTGGTTTATCATATAAGCACTGCCTTTAGTATCATTAGCTACTTGTATTGATAAAAACAAAGCTAATAACGCCATGGCACCTAAAGAAAACATTAAAAGTGTTAAACGATTTAAAATAGATGCACTGTAGCGAAATTTTCTTTTTAGCATATCGATACTCAATATTTTTGTGTTAAATATTGTTTAAATAAATAATAATTTAGCTCTATTGTATCGTGAAAACCGTTGATCAAAGATCTTTTTTATGACTTTTTGCGATCTTTTATTAAACAGCGCTTGCAACAAGCATAAATTTTGCGTAAAATTCACGCCCTATAAGATTAATCAATGCAGACATATATG
>CALYPO010000048.1 GCA_945276085.1 uncultured Gilliamella sp. | reverse complement strand
TTTATAAGAGCGCAAATACCAGTTTTCGTTTTCTTGATTAAGGCCGCCTTTATATAAATAATATTCAAAAGCACCAACATCTATATGATTACCTTCTAAGTTAAACGCATCATTTGAACTTATACCCTTGACATTAACAATCTCAATACCATTAGTCATACCGGTGTTAGCGCCTAATCCACCAACATTATTTATGTTTACTAATGTATGACCTGAAGCATTGCCACCAATGAGCAATTTATCGGTCTGACTATCACTATTTTGAACGACTGTATCAAGTAACAATCTGCCATTTACACCGTAATAATCCCCTGTAATAGTTAAATTATCCCCAGCATAACCATTATTAAGTGTAATAGTACCAGCATTATACACACTTCCTCGCACTGTAGCTTGATGCAAGGATGGCACTAAATCTAATACAGATCCGGAACTAAGGGTTAATTTATCAGTATTAAGATCTCCTGTCAGTGATAAAATGCCTGTTTGACCAACATTAATATTTTCCCAATCTAAAATAGCGACATTGTTGATACTGCCTGTTGAGTCAGAAGAACCAGTAAGATGCGTACTAAAATTAAGGACGTCTTTCTCTGACAAGTCTCCATCTCGGGTAGCTTTATGCCCACCATCAAGTACAGTTATATCAGAAATATCAGCACCTTGGTTAATATTCAACGTATCATTGCCTGTTCCAAGCAAAATTTTACCACTAACCTTCGAACCATCATTAAGATTGATAGTTGAATTCGTTACTTCGTTTCTGATAGCCGTACCAAGTGTAGAATAAACATTAGCACCATTATTAAGGTTAATATACGTTGCCGTACCTGATTGACCTGTAGTGTAAATACCGGCATCTTTGTTATTATTTTGATCGTTACCATCAGCGTAAACTTTATTAGCTATATCAATAACTGTATTATCGGTGCCGTTATTATTTACATAAATACCATTATCTCGTCCATTAATGGTTCCTTGGTTTTGTTTGATACTTACACCCGAGCTTGTTGTTCCATTATCAACCTCAATACCGGCTTTTGCTCCACCTACTACAATCCCCGATGTAACGATGACAACATTGCCTTTACCTGAATTATTTAACTTAATACCATTATTAGCACCTTTGATAATACTATCTGCCGATTGCGTCAAATCTATGCCTGTCGTATTATTTTGGTTAAAGACATCTATCGCATCATCTAACGTCGAGTTAATTTTACCATTTAAAACTAAAGTAGATGATCCCTCGCCATTATTTATCAAATTCACGCCTTTGCTATAACCTTTTATATCACCAGATTGTGTTAGTGTAAACGTTAACTCTCTGGTTTTAAGACCATTTTTAATCAAAATCGCTTCAGCATTGTAGCCATTTACTTCACCAGCAATTTCGATATCTGTTAACCCTTGACCATCATTGAGTGCATTAATACCATTATAAAAACCCGAAATACTGCCATCAGACTGTTTAATGTTTAAATCATTAGTTGTATCGTTGTTAACGACTAATAAAGCATGTTGAGAATCCCCTACAATGACACTAGATGTCTCAACATAGGTCGAAGCCAATCCATTATTAATTAAATAAACACCATTTGTCTTGCCATTTATGCTCCCACCAGATTGTATAAAATTTAATTCATCTGTCTGATTACCATTTTCTGCAAATACCGCTTCATTAGTATTAGCTGACACAGTACCGGATAAACCGATATTGGTTGTTCCTTTACCATTATTATTGAGATTAATACCCTTTCCATTACCAGTAATAGTACCATTATATTGATTTATCGTAAGAGAATTGGCTGTATTACCATTAGTGATTGAAACACCATCATTTTGATAACTCAAAATATAACTGCTCAAATCTATCTGAGTAGAACCCCGACCATTATTTATGACATTTATACCGTTATTGTGGCCACGGATATATCCTATAGACTGTGTAAGATTGATATTTGTAGCAGTTTCTTCTTGATTGATAGCTTTAATGCCATCTTCTTGTTGACCAGTAACATCACCTGATATATTCATAATAATAGAGCTGTTACCTTTGTTGACAAAATTTAGCCCATTATTATGCCCCTTAATTGAACCTGATGTTTGATCTAATTTTAAAAGATCTGATCCCGTTTCATTTATCGCAATAATGCCATCTTTCTGTTGTCCTTGCACATCATTTCTGGTTGTAATGGTTGTCGCTCCTTTACCTTTATTTAATAAATTTAAACCATTAACATTTCCCCAAATACTCCCTCCACCCTGTGTTATGGATAATTTAGTTGAGTCTAGGTTTAAATTTTGAACGACAATCCCATCTTGCTGTTCACCAATTATTTTACCAGAAAGGTTAAAAGTACTTTCTCCTCTACCCTTATTAATAACGGTAATCCCATTATTATGACCGGTAACTTCACTTTGTTCGAACTGAGTGATAAATACATCTGATCCTGTTTCAGCTGTTTCAGAGTAAATTGCATCACTATTACTTCCTATTACTTTTCCCTTTGTCAAAATACTGGTTTTCTCTGAACCAGAATTATAAACAGAAATACCATAAGTATTACCAGAAATTATACTTTTTTCTTCTAATTGGTTTATAGTAATTATTTTGCTTTGATTACTATTTTTAACAAAAATACCTTCGCCATTGACCCCTTTTACCGAACCTGAAACCAGAATTTCGGTATTACCTATACCTTGATTATCGACATTTATACCACGATTACCACCCGTAATAACCCCTTCTGGTTTAGCATTATTTATTGAAATGTCGGTTGCCTGATTACCATTAATCACCGATATCCCATCTTCTTGGTTACCATTAACAGCACCTGAAGTATTAACATTCGTTGTACTTTTCCCATTATTAACAACTAAAATCCCTGTTTTTCCACCTGTAATACTGCCATTGGTTAATTGTGTGATAATAATATCTGTCGAGTTTTCAGCATTTTCAGCCACAATTCCATAATCTGTACCGCCCAGTATGGTTCCAGCAGTATTTATTGATAAAGTATTTGTACCTTGATGTACCAAGTTTAGACCACTAGTGCTGCCTGTAATTTTACCTGCTGTTTGTCCAAAGATTAAACTGTCTGTATCAGTCGCAGAAGTATATTCATATCCATTGCCACTATTATTTGTAACATCGCTATTTTGGCTCAAATGGATTGAACGCCCACGCGTGCTAATGCTTGAAAAGCGCTGAATATAATTAGCAGTATCAGTGTTAAATAAAGTTGAAGAATGAGTGGTAGAACAAGACTGATTAATTTGATCATTCTTACTACAGTTCGCATAACTAGGCGAAATCATAGCCGCAGTTATGCTGGTTGTAATGATATTAATCAAAAATGTTTTACGTTTAGATTGTGCCTTCCTTAAGCTGTCAATATCATGTTGACGCGATGTGTTCCAAATTAACTTAGATACTTTGTTCATATTTCCTCTCACAAAAGCAATTATTGGCTTTCATCCAATTTTTTTATAGAAAAACATGAAAAACTTAATTAATTGGTTATTTTTATAATGTTGCACTTAAATTTTAAAAACTGGTTTATTTATTGACTAAGTAATTTGAATAACACAATAAATCTTCAAAACTAGAATGACTTGTTGAATAAATAACGCTAAAAACTATTTTTAAAAATTTAAGATGGAAAAAAGAAAAGCTTTTGGTAACTCGATACCTTTTTTACAATCAATTGTATACATACCGAATTATCAATTTATATTTCACCACATGGAGAGTAAAACAGCAATCAAATTATAAAAATTTACATAATATTGAGTAAAATCAATTTTAAGACAAAATAATCAAAATCACGTATATTAATGATTAATATTGGCTTTTAATATATTGATATATTTGATTCAAATTTACCTATTACAGTAATCATCAAATCAACACAGTTAGAAATGATTTTAAAATTACATATAAACATATTGGCAAGTATTTCACATTAATATACTCACCAATATATGTTATGTGTTGATAAAATTATTAATTTGGAGAAGCTTATTAATAACTTCACATTGGTTTAACTTATTTCAGCAATTTTAGTCCCTGCATTAATGTATTCGCCTTCTTTGAGTTCATGCGTTAAAATGCCCGATCGATGTGCTGTGATAGGAACCTCCATTTTCATGGCTTCCATAACTGCTATCACTTCACCTTGATTGACACTTTGATGATCATCAATCAACCATTTAAATAAACTTCCCGATACAGGTGACTCAACACTAAAAGTGGAATTGGGCTCTAGTGTCGAAGAGGGTTCTGCCAAAGAAAGTTTAGTTGATGTTGATAATCCAGCAAAAAGATTTGTAGGCAAACCAAGTTTGCAACGTTTACCATCTATTTCAATAAAAGTATGGGTGATACTTGGTTCTAAATGTGGTATTTGTCTTTTGGCAGGTTGTAAAGTTGCAGAGAATTCTGTTTCAATCCAACGAGTATGTACTTTGAAATCAGTTGTGAAATCAGGACTTTCAAGTACTTCTCGATGAAATGGTAGAACGGATGCAACGCCATCAATGACAAACTCAGCTAATGCTCTTTTAGCCCTAG
Organism: uncultured Gilliamella sp.; assembly: GCA_945276085.1. Taxonomy (GTDB): domain Bacteria; phylum Pseudomonadota; class Gammaproteobacteria; order Enterobacterales; family Orbaceae; genus Gilliamella. The sequence continues at coordinate 6,437 of CALYPO010000048.1, read as the reverse complement.
CAATTGCTTGTTCTCGATTTTTACCGACAATAATTAATTTAGCCATCAAGGAATCAAATGTTGCTGGGATAGTCGATCCTGTTTTTACTCCACTATCTAAGCGTACACCGGGTCCAGACGGGGCATCAAATCGAGTAATCATCCCTGCAGCAGGTAAAAAACCATTTGCCACATCCTCTGCATTGATACGAAATTCAATAGCATGGGCACGAGGAATTGGCATTTGCTCAATGCTAAGTGGTAAACCTTGCGCAATGCGGAGTTGTTCAATAACCAGATCAATGCCGGTTGTTTCTTCGGTAACAGGATGCTCAACTTGTAGACGTGTATTGACCTCAAGAAAAGATAATTTACCATCTTGGCTTAATAAAAACTCAACTGTACCCACACCAACATAGTTTGCCTTAGCACAGATATCAATCGAAGCCTTTATAATTTGTTGTTCTAACTGCTCACTAATAAAAGGCGCCGGCGATTCTTCAATTAACTTTTGGTTGCGGCGTTGTAATGAACAATCCCGAGTCCCTACCACCACAATATTACCCAAGCTATCAGCAATAATTTGCGCTTCAACATGACGTGGATTATGTAAAAATTGTTCTAAAAAACACTCGCCCCGCCCAAATGCGGCGGCTGCTTCACGCACAGCAGAATGATAAAGTTCTTCAACTTCATCCATTTGCCACGCAACTTTTAAACCTCGACCACCGCCACCAAAAGCTGCTTTTATCGCAATCGGCAGGCCATGCATATGTGCAAACTCAACCACTTCTTTGGCGTTTTTAACGGGCTCTTTAGTACCCATCACCAACGGTGCCCCGACTTCAATAGCAAGTTTTCTGGCTTCAACTTTATCGCCTAATATTTCGATGGTTTCTGGATTCGGCCCAATCCAAATTAAACCCGCATCTTGTACTGCTTTAGCAAATTCTACTCGTTCAGACAAAAAACCATAACCTGGATGAACCATAGTTGCACCAGATTTTTTTGCGATGGTAATAATTTTATCAATATCTAGGTAAGTTTCGCTTGGTTTATTACCAAATAAACCATATGCCTCATCAGCCATTTGGGTATGAAGCGACTCAAGATCGGCATCAGCATATATCGCAACCGACAAAAATCCGATATCACGACAAGCACGTATTATACGCACAGCAATTTCGCCACGGTTAGCGATCAATACTTTATGCACTATTTTTTTATTATGTTCAGACATGATCAACATGACTCCCTTCGAATTCTTTAAACATCCCAATAGGATTAAATTTTATTTTAGCGTTGACAGGAATTTGACCTGCTAAATCTAAATGATAGTTACAAACAGCACCAATGACTGGATAACCGCCCGTTAAAGGGTGATCATTTAAAAACAGCACGGGTTGTCCATTTGCTGGAATCTGTATAGCGCCAATAACGGTTCCTTCACTAGGTAGTTCTTGATGCTTTTCACGTGCTAATGGTGTATCGCCTAATAAGCGCAGTCCTATCCGATTAGAAGCTGGTGTAACTTGCCATAATTGTGAAGTAAGTAGCGATATTGCTTGCTTTGTAAACCAATCCGTACGCGGTCCTAGTACAATATCTAACTCAACCACATCATTAGAAGACGGATAATGTAAAGCCGGTGTTTGAGTTAAAGAAACAGGATTTAATTTTTGCTGATGTTTAATTGCTAACGTATCACCAACTTTAAGCGGTGCAGGCCCGACTTGTGCAAGAGTATCAAAAGAACAACTAGTTAAAATCGGTAATACTTCAAACCCACCTCTCACCGCAAAATAACTTCGTACACCACTTTTAACGTGGCCTAAATAAATCGTATCACCATGCTCTAACTGAATAGGTTGATACATTGAGGCTTGATATCTTTCACCTGTTGAGGTTGATATCGTGATATCACAGACCGCACCTGTTACCGCAACTAGCATAGGGCTATTTATTTGAGCACTAAACCCACCTTGAGTAATTTCTAATGCGGCCTCATTAATTGGATTGCCTAAAACACGATTAGCACTATGTAGCGCCGTTTTATCCATTGCTCCTGATTCTGAAATACCTAAAGCTGCTTGCCCCATTCGACCATTGTCTTGCAAAAGCGTTTGTAAACCGGTCGATAATATTTTGATATCGGATGTTGGTTCAATAACACTATTTGGCCTTTTAGTCGTAGGTAAATGATATTGTACTGCCGTTTTACTCGCATCTACAAAATTAACACGAGTGCCCGGCTTAAATAGAGCTGGTTGCTCACGATAAATATCCCATACAGCGACGTCTGTGATACCTATTAATTGCCAACCACCGGGACTTGCTTGTGGATAAATACTACTAAACTCGCCAGCTAAAGCAACAGAACCTGCTGGAATACGAACCCGAGGTGACTGTCGACGTGGTACATCCAGTTGAGCTGTTTTCGATACCATATAAGCAAAGCCTGGAGCAAATCCACAAAACGCAACTTGGTATTCATTACTGGTATGACGCGTAATAACTTCATCAACCGTTATACCCAAATATTGAGCAACTTGATCTAAATCTTCACCATTATAACGAACAGGAATGGTTATTAGTTCACCTGATTTTATTACATCCGATGTTATATCGAGTTTTACAATGTGGTTAGCAAGAGTATTCGCATCAATTGTTATTGGATTATAACGAATCAAAATGGTGCGCGCTGCGGGAATAATCTCTTTTATATTTCCTTGTGCTAACAAGCTTTGCAGCGAATTCGTCAGAGCCATTGTTTGCTCAAGGGAAGCGAGCTCAACAATCAGTGCATCAATATTAACAGGTAAAAAACGCATTAAACACCTCGGTAAATGGTAAATACTTCAAGACTAAATAGAGATATTTTGTCTAAATGTACAACGTTGTGGGCAAGTTTACACATCTTTCACCTTTGCAAATGAGGTTATTGTAATGCCATTTTGTTGTAATCTTTCTTTCACTTTTTGCGCCATAGCTAAAGCCCCAGAACTGTCACCATGCACACAAATTGAGCCAGCATCAATACGAACAAATTGACCATCAATCGAGGTAACACCGCCTTCATTGACCAATTGTAACATTCGCTGAGCAACTAAATCAGGATCATGCAATACTGCACCTTCTTGTTTTCGAGAAACTAATGTCCCATCAGCATGATAAGCACGATCAGCAAAAGCTTCAGCTACAACATTTAAGCCTTTATCTTTTGCCCAATTAATTAACTGCGAACCTGCAAGTGCTACCAATGTCAATGCTGGGTCAATTAGACAAATTGCTTCAATCACTGCCATTGCTTGACGTTTATCATGTGCAATAGTGTTATATAACGCACCGTGAGGTTTAACATAACTCACTTTACTACCAATTGACGTTGCTAACCCTTTTAAAGCGCCAATCTGGTAAATGACATCGGCAATTAATTCTTCGGTCGCAATGTCCATATTTCGACGACCAAAACCCACTAAGTCTGGATAACCAACATGCGCACCAATGGCCACATTATTTAATTTGGCAGCGTTTAATGTTTTTAAGATTCCCTCAGGGGAACCAGCATGAAAACCACAGGCAATATTTGCACTACTTACGATTTTTAGAATTGCTTCGTCATTACCCATTTTCCATTGACCAAAACTTTCGCCAAGGTCACTATTTAAATCAATCAATTTGTCGATGATCATATTGCCCTTCTATTTTAAATAATTGAAGATAGTCGCTACTGACATGGCTCCCATATACCAAGTAATAGCACAGACTACGACACCGGACCATAATAACCATCGAGGAAAATGATAACCAGACATCAGATCAGATCGTCGCCATCCAATATAAACAAAAATAGTTAAACCCAGTGGTAATACTAAACCATTAAAGCCTCCAGCAAAGACTAACAATGACACTGGGGCTGTTCCCATAATTAAATAAACAGCAAGCGAAGTAACAATAAATATAATGGTGGCAATTTTTCGTTGTCTTTCTGTAATATTACGTTTGAACGGCGTTATAAATGTCATAGAAGTATAAGCAGCGCCAATAATACTCGTTATTGCAGCTGCCCATAAAATCAAACCAAAAATGCGTAGTCCTAATTCCCCTAACGCTGCTTGAAACGCCTGTGATGCAGGATTAGCCGCATAACTTGAAATATCAATAGTCACACCACTTGCAACAACACCTAAAATAGCTAAAAACAAAATGTAACGCATTAAACCAACGACCATTATGCCTTTAGTTGCTGCACCTGAAACATAGTCAATATGTTCAACGCCCACCATTCCTTTGTCTAGTAATCGATGAGCACCAGCATAAGAAATATAACCACCAACCGTACCTCCTACAATTGTGGTAATCGAAGCAAAATCAATGCTACTAGGGAAAACCGTTTCTTTTAACGCTTCACCTACTGGTGGATGTGAAGCAAACACCACAAATAATGTCAGAATAATCATTAATAAACCAAAACCGATCATTAAGCGATCAATAAAGTGACTGGCTTGTCGGGATGAAAATATATAAACTGACATTAACGCACTGATTGCCCCTCCCCATTTAGGATCGAGTCCAACCAATGCGTTTAAACCTAATCCAGCTCCAGCAATATTACCAATATTAAAAACTAATCCACCAAATATAATAAGCATAGCTAAAACATAGCCACTAAAAGGAATAGTTGCATTAGCAATATCTGAAGAGTTCATTTTGGTTAAAGCAACAACGCGCCAAATATTTTGTTGCACCACAAAATCGATAATAATAGAAGCTAAAATACCAAAAGCAAAAGCGGTACCTAAAGTAACGGTAAAGGTGGCTGTTTGAGTAATAAATCCCGGACCTATTGCCGAAGTGGCCATTAGAAAAATGGCACTTATTAACGAAGAGCGCCGCTTTTTTACAAAAGCAACTGTACTACTGCTATGATTTTCCATATGCATATTTCCTCTAAACTTATTTCTATAATTATTGACTTAATTATATTCAATATTATTACAAGCAATTACTATGCCAGTAGTTCTTAACATCTTTATAAAAGTGGATAAATATAATTACTGTTTTTAAAGTAAAAAACTAATAAAAAATAATTATAATGTTTTAGTAACGGATAATAATTGAGTTATAGTGTTCAAAAAGATGACTAGTTTTGCACCAAAATGAGAAAAAATCATGCCATCAAATGGTGCAAACAACGTAAAGTAACCTTACTAAAAATAACATTTTATGTAAAGATGTTTAAGGTAATATAGATATTTAAGTATAAAAAGTAACATAAATTTGTCTATTTTATATCAATATGGCAACACAAACACGATGCCATTTGTCGATCTTTACTCGATCGTACGATATAAAAAAGTGCCTATTTTACCTCATTCTATTGTTTGAAGCGGTTTAAAAAGTCGATTTACGCGAACATGTCTATAATTTGGCATTGAACAATCAATGATCTCGTGAGCATTAATCATGTCTAAATGTAAAGTTTTTCTCAACACGTTCAAATATTTTTACTGTCGAAAAGCACATTCAATGTCGTTTACTTATCCCGTTTATTATTATCCTAAAATCACTACGAAATAAGCAATAAATCTTGATAAATAAGGGACGCAAAAGCCATTGCTTACAATACCATCTGATTTATGTTATATTTCGTACATTTTTTATCTAAATACGAATTGCGAATGGATATTAAGCTGGGCAAAAATGATAAACGTTATATTGAAGGAACTGATGATGTTTATAACATCATGAAAAACGTATTACTACGTGATAACAAAATAGATCAAGAAAAAGAACATTTCTGGATTATCGGTTTAAACGCTGCTGGCTATATTGTACATATTGAACTTATCGCTTTAGGCGCCTACAAATCAGTCAATATCGAAACAATGAATGTATTTCGAGTGGCTGTAATGAAAAATGCATCACGTGTGATTGCGGTACACAATCACCCTTCAGGACGCTTAGCCCCCTCTGTGTGTAATAAAGATATGACCGATCGCCTAATTCAAGTTGGACGAATTCTTAACATCGAACTGGTTGATCACCTAATTATTTCAACCAAAACTTATGTTAGTTTCAAAGCGATTGGATTAATGGACGAACTGGAAAAAAGCTTGAAATATGTCCCTGCTTATCAAATTATGGAACAAATCCGCAAAGAAGAAAAAGCCATAGCAAAAGAGAAACTAGCATGTGAAAAACATAAAACAAAATCAGAAAAAGTTAGACGGGAAAAATTAGAGATCATCATGGTTACAACCTTATTAGAAAAAGGCATGGATAAGCAAGCTATCGCCAAAATAATGGGAATTACACTTAAACAAATAGAAAAATTATTAAATAAAAAATAATAAACATCATTTACAATCTATCTTTTTGACGTTTACACACAGATTAAATAACATAACTAAAAAATTAAAAACAATTTATCTAAGTCAGGTAAATAAGCTAGCTAA
>CALYPO010000047.1 GCA_945276085.1 uncultured Gilliamella sp. | reverse complement strand
TTTAATTGAAATGTTAACCCTATACGTGCAGGTGGTGGCATATTATTCGCAATATCAATTTGTACAGATAAGGTTAGTTGTCCTTGCTGATCAAATTGGTATAACCATTTACTTTGAATGGCTTTTTTATTTTTTACAACATATCCATGAAGCACTTCGATAATAATTTTATCAGAAGATTCGGCCACTTTTATCCCAAAACATTGGTGTTTTAGGTCATAATAACCCGCCGATTTCCACTGCTCAACCCAAGCAAAAGGATTATTATTGCTATCAAAATCACCACTGATACCTATATCATTATCAATTGGTGCACGAATAAATTGATCGGTAAAAGCTGAAGCTAATAACGGTTTGTTTCCTTTAAACCATTGTTCTAATTGACCCGTTGCTTTATTCAATTGCCAACGTTGATTTTTATAATTTATGACATAATTATCCTGATTTTCGGTTAACTTAAGCGAACTTTTATCTTGATTAATAGTCAGTAATGGAATAAAAGTGTTGGTTAACTTCCACTGTTCCCATGCGACTAGGTGCCCAGCGGCAGACCATGGCGTGGTTTTGCTTTGAATAATTTTGACTGATAAATGCAAATCTTCACAGTTAAAATCATTACCGACGTCATCACACAAAACCATTTTTATTGTGCTATTGGCTTTAATGTCCAGTTTGGTTTTGCTGTATTTTCGTTTTTTACCCTCGACTAATAACTCCCATTGTAAAACCTCATGATTGGTATGATAAAATAAATACTCGCTGGTTATCTCAATTACTAATGGTTTTTGACTTATTAGCTTAAATTGATAAGGTTGCTGTAATTTCTTAGCTTCGATTAAACTAGGATGAGCATTGCGGTCGGGGAACACTAATCCATCTAAGCAAAATTGTCTATCGTGATACGCTTCACCAAAATCCCCGCCATAGGCCCAATAACTTTCCCCCGTTTGAGTTTGACAGCGAATACCATGATCTGCCCATTCCCAAATAAATCCGCCTTGCAAACGAGGGTATTGCCTAAATGCTTGCCAATACTTATAAAACGCACCTAAACTATTACCCATGGCATGCGCATATTCACATAAAATAAGAGGCCTGTGTTCATCAGGCATTGAAATCCATTTTGTTATTGCCCATTTAGGTACCGTTGGATGCGGTTGATCTTGCTCAACACGTGCATACATTGGGCAAATGATATCGGTAGCAGCTGTATTCGCACCACCCCCTTCGTATTGTACAGGCCGCGTTGGATCATTGCTTTTAATCCAAGCATAAAGTGCATCGTGAGTAGCACCATGACCAGATTCATTTCCTAATGACCAGATTATAATTGAGGGATGATTTCGATCACGTTGTACCATGCGCGTGACGCGTTCGCTATACGCTGCAAACCAACGAGGATCATCCGATAAACGGGACATAGGAAACATACCATGCGACTCAATATTGGCTTCATCCACTAAATACAGCCCATATTGGTCACAAAGTTCATACCATCTTGGATCATTAGGATAATGACTACATCTAACTGCATTAAAGTTGTGTTGTTTGATGAGTTTTATATCATGCAACATCGCTTGTTCAGTGACGGCATACCCCATATCTGGATAGAATTCATGTCGGTTTGTCCCTTTTATGAGTAGAGCTTTACCATTTAAGCAAAGCTGACCATGTTTGATTTCAACTGTCCGAAAACCGACATTGTAGGCTTCTGATTCTATCAACCCTGTTTGTTTATGGTATAAACTGATAACCACACGATAAAGATTCGGCGTTTCCGCGCTCCATAATTTGGGGCTGGTGACTGGTATATGGCAGTCTAAGCGATCGTGATATCCGCCTTTTTCGTCAACAGCATCAGTACCAATGCTTTGAGAATGCTTAGTTATTAATTTATTTTGTTGCCATAATTCAATATCAACATTGAATAAATCTTTGTTGTCATCAAGATTGACATCAATCTGTAGTGAAAGCGTGGCATTTTGATAAAGTGCATCGAGTTGGGTGTGAATTTTTATGTCTCGTAAATGTGATTTCGGTTTATTTAATAACCAGACTTGGCGAAAAATACCACTTAATCGCCACATATCTTGATCTTCAAGATAACTACCATCGCACCACTTTAATACTAATACCGCAATGCGATTTTTACCGGCCTTTAAAAAAGGCGTTAAATCAAATTCTGCCGCAATACGACTATCTTGAGAGTAGCCAACCCATTGACCATTACACCAAAGGTGAAACGCTGAGCTGACACCATCGAATATAATTCTGGTATTTCCTTGCGCCAGCCATTGTTGAGTGATATTGACATAGCGAGAATAACAGCCTGTGGGATTTTGTTCCGGTACAAAAGGTGGATTATAAGGAAAAGGATAACGTATATTGGTATAAACCGGTTTATCATAACCCTGCAATTGCCAATTAGACGGAACAGGAATAGTTGTTTTGTCTAACTCTTTTTTTAACCATGATTCTGGTACTTGATTTGGGCTATTGTAATAGCTAAAAAACCAATCGCCATTTAGTGACATAGTGGTGTCTGAATTCAGATTGTTTTTAGCGCTCTGTTTATCTCGCCAACTGTGAAATTTAGCATGTGTATCGAGTCTATTCATACTTAACACAGATAAGTTATTCCAATCATGGCGGTTAATTATTTCATTGAAAGAAGGGGTCATATACTCTCCATTTACTGTTCCGTTAACCACTATTTTTTATTTATTGTAGTTAATGACATGAGCATTAATTGTTATAAATTATAAGTAATGGGTAATTTAAAACAGTGATCTAGATAACATTTATGTAACCGAATACATCTTTTTTCTAAATGGCTAGATTGGTTTATTTTTTTTATTTGTGATTTTCGATTACATCCCTTTTTGTATATAAATAGATAACTATTACTGTGATATAGGTCACAGCTTAGACATTTAATTTATTTATCACTATTTTTATTTGTTATATTAAAAAACGATAATTATTCTTCAAAGGATTGTTACCGCTGTGTAACGGGCAAAACCTAAAGAATAGCCATAAATAGCTATTCTTTAGGTTTTTTTTTGCCTCGAATTTACGAGGCTTCATTATGTTTTATAAAATAATGAGTAGGTAAATATGAAATATTTAACAAATAAGGTTGTAAAAGTCATAGCCAAACTAAAACAAATTGCGTTAATTACGATGTTAAGTTTATGCTATTTGCCAAATGTTATGGCTGCAACGTCAGAAGAGTTAGAAGCAAGGATAACAATTTTAGAACAGAAGTTACTAGAGATCAGTAAAGACTCAGCGGATTTAAAAAAGCAAGTTGTTGAATCAAACAAGCAAATTGCTCAATTAAATAATAATATTCAAAAACAACAAGTCGTTATTAACAATCAACAAAAACAATTAAAAAATCAGACAGCATCACTCACCAATTCTAAAAAATCGGCTAGTTCACCACAAATTAATGTCAATAATAGCGTAAGTGATAATCAAATTGTGTTAGTTAATGATGTTAAAACTTCTTCTGCATCAGACGAAGATGGTTCTGCAAAAAAATCTTTTACTCTATCTGAATTTAAAGATTATATTAAAGATGAAATTGGATTTTCTTATAACGGTTATTTCCGTGGTGGATGGTCAACATCGAATAATGGTAAACCTAAAAACTATGCTGAAGGTGCGTTAGGTCGATTCGGTAATGAATATGGCGGTTGGTATGATCTTATTTTTAAACAAAAAGTTTATGATCAAGATGGGCGTAGAGTCGATGCTATTGTCATGATTGATGGGAATGTGGCAACCAATAAGGCAGCGGGTTTATTTAATACCCAAGATGATAATATTATGCAATTCTCTGATATTTATTTAGCTACTAAAGGATTTGTGCCTCGTTTCCCTGATGCAACATTATGGATTGGTAAGCACTCTTTACCTTACAACGAAATTCAGATGCTTGACTGGAAAACGCAAAAAACACCTGCTGGTGGTGGGGTAGGGATTGAAAATCTTGCCGTTGGTATTGGTGTACTTGATTTAGCTTTAGTTCGAGCTGATGTGAATGTAAAAAGTAAAAAAGCTGATGTGGTTGGTGTTGATGAAAATGGCAATCAGATTACCAGGCATAAAAAAGAGGACGTTGATCTTAATGAAATCGAATTACGTTATCATAACATTCCATTGTGGAAAGATGCGCTGTTTGGCATAAATGCACGTTATTCAGCACCGAATAAATCCAAAATTCAAGGCAATGTAGAAGTCAAAAATGCATGGCTTGGTAGTTTTGTATTACGTCAGAATGAATTTTTTGCTGGATTCAATCAGTTTACACTACAAGCAGCGACAAATTCGGTTGCTTCACAATTAGCCAACATCAATACTAATAATCCAGAGTTTGCAGCTAATGCTGATAATGATTATATTGGTGAACATACTGGGGGTAAAGCTTATCGCTTGGTTTCTGAAGGTGAAGCTTATTTAGCCGATAATGTTATTGTTGCCCATGCATTGGCACTAACTACGGGTAATGATGTTTATTCTTATGATCTCCATCGTGCTCATACCAATTTTTCTAGTTTTAAATCAGCGGTAAGACCTGCATATATATGGGATACCTATAACCAGAGTGGTGTTGAGCTTGGCTATTTTAGACAGAAAAATAAAGCTAATAGTCAAACTTACGTTGAGGAAGGCTATAAAACAACGCTTTATCATTCTTTCAAAGTCGGACAAAGTATTTTATCTTCTAGACCTGATATTCGTTTTTATGTTTCATATATTGAATCATTGCAAAATGATATTAGTAAGTTTGATTTTAATGGTAAGCATCACCAAATTAGTTTTGGGGTACAAACAGAGGTTTGGTTTTAGCTAATATCTTTTAATCGAGAGGGATAATACAATACGATTATCTGAGCTAATAGTATGCATCAAAAATCATTAAGTAAGCTCAGATAAGTGGTGATTATCCTCTATTTTTGATAGTGTTGATAAACTAAGATGTTATTGGTCGTTAATAATCATGTTATTTGATCAAATTGACAGAATAACGTTTAGTTAGCGTAGGTATAAATATATTAACTAAATTAGCAGGTGGCGCTTCACCTTTAGCAAGTTTCAATGCTAATTCAGCCGCTTGTTCTGCCATCGTTTGTAATGGATAACGGATAGTTGTTAATTTAGGGTGCAAGTAGCGAGCAAGAAGTAAATCATCAAAACCTATAATAGAAATCTCGGTTGGAATTTTTATATCATTATCATATAACACTGACATTGCACCAGCGGCCATAGAGTCATTATAACAAGCTATAGCGGTAATTTGACGATTGCGTTCGAGTAATGTCATCATAGCTTGTTCGCCACCGACTTCGTTAGGTGAGGCAAAAGCTATAAGTTTTTCATCAAGCTCTATATTATATTCAGCTAAAGCATCTTTATAGCCTTGCAAACGGTCAGATGCATCCGAGATATCATGGTTTGAACATAAATAACCAATTTTAAGATGGCCATGTTGAATTAAATGCTTCACCGCTAAATAGGAACCATAACGATCGTCGAGTGCAATACACCGTTTTTCAAAGCCGCTCACTACCCGATTGATTAATACCATTCCTGGCACTTGCTGCATTAATTTTTTTAATATACTGTCGGGCAAAACCTTAGCATGAACAACTAATGATGAACAGCGATGTTCGATAAGTTGCGTTATTGCATTATATTCTTGATCATGTTGATGATAGCCATTTCCAATTAATAAAAAATTACCTGTTCGATGAGCTACTTTGTCAACGGTACTTACCATCTCACCAAAAAAAGGGTCGGAAACATCGGCAACAACAATGCCTATGGTATTTGAATTTTGTTGGGATAACGCGCGAGCATTGGCATCAGGATAGTAATTTAATTTTTCCATAGCTTTTTTTACAATTTCACGTGTATTTTCGCTAACATTGTTTGCATTATTAATAACACGAGATACTGTTGCCACTGAAACTTTGGCTAATCGTGCAACATCTTTTATTGTCGCCATAAAACTACCTTTTAATTGATTACTACTAATTATTTATATCCATATTTGATACTTTATGTTTGTCCATATAGAGTTTCGTAAGATTACCAATGATTCAAGCAAAAGGGCTCGCAGTTTGGGAGAAATCCTGTACTTAAAATCTTTAAGTGAATTCAGTATGTAATACTCTGAATATATGAGCCAACGCATTATAATACGAGAAAATTTTGCTTTTGCCAATTGCTCTCTGGTTTGTCGAATCGATTCAGTTTAAATATATTAATTAAGAGGGATTTGTGCTGTTGAAATCCCTCTTGAATTGCTAAAAAATTAAGCCTCTTTGCTAAACAATTTATACCGATGTGATCTTGATTAGCATTGCAGTTGCAGGATCTAGTACTGGTAGGGGTAAACCAATATTCATTAACCAATCGCCCGATAACGTTGTGCTTTTTACCATCCAATTAGGTAGGGCTTTCATGACATGTCCATTCACTTTAGGATCAATATTATTAGGCATGTCAAGAATCTCAATGTGATAATCTTTATCTGGTAATAAACCCGCTAAACGTAAATTACCACTCAAAGCATAAGTCGGTAAAATAAGTTGTGCAATTATAAAAGCGGCCTCGGTTTGGTCTTGGCTAACCACACCATAACTTTGCATGGCTTGATTATCATCAACATCTAACCGAATAAAATTGCCTGAATGGAGCAATGAACGTAATTGTTTATGTAATTTTATATAATTAGCAAATGATAGTTTTTCTTGTTGTGATTCTTTTACAGGATCGAGTTCTACCCCCATATGGCCAAATAGTGCAGTTAAACCACGTAAATTCATATCAATTTGCCTATATGTGGTATGACATAGCGCTCCACCAATATGGGCTCCTATTACTTCTGGTGGGAAAAAATAACTCATGCCGCGTTGAATTATTTGTCTATCTAAAGCATCGTTGGAATCCGATGCCCAAAAACGTTGAGTACGTTTTAATATTTCATAATCAATGCGACCACCGCCAGATGAGCAAGATTCAATTTCGACATTCGGGAATTTTTTTTGCAAAATATCAAGTAACCGATAAACAGCTTTAGTTTGGCCAACTATAGCCGGATGACCATTATGACCCGCTTGTACGATTTCTCTATTCATATCCCATTTTATGTAGTCTATGTCGTAACTTCCAAGTAACCAGGTTAATCTTTCGAGCAAATAGTCAAAAACATTTGGATTTTGTAAGTCTAGTACATATTGATGACGACCTTCAGGTTGTTGATAACCTTGAAGTTCTAATAGCCAGTCAGGATGGGCACGATATAGATTAGAGTTTTTGTTAATCATTTCAGGTTCAACCCAGATACCAAATTCCATACCAAGGTCTTTAACATGTTTAATGACTGGTTCTAAACCATTTGGATATTTGCGCTCATCAAGATACCAATCGCCCAAGCCTTGATAGTCATCATCGCGATGACCAAACCAGCCATCATCAATAATGAAACGTTCAACACCTATTTGAGCTGCTTGTGTTGCCATTTTCATAATATAATCGGGATTATGATCAAAAAAGATGCCTTCCCAAGTATTAAGATGAACAGGGCGTGGTTTATGAGCAGAAAACTTAATAATATTGGTTCGTAAGAATTGATGAAAGTGCTGACTCATTTTATTTAAACCTTGATCACTATAGGTTGCATATAACCATGGTGTACTTACTGTTTCTCCTTTAGCTAAAGATATTTCGCCCGCCAGGTAAAGTGCTTCGGCTTGAATAAAACGTTTTCCATTGCTTTTGACGGCTACCTGTATGCGGTGGTTTCCGCTCCAACCTAAATGGATACCCCATACTTCTCCTGTTTGTTCCTTAAAACCACTTGTACCGACAATCATGCCAGGAAAATATTCATGTGAAGTTCTTCCTCGGCGATTCTCTTGTAAGTATCCGCAATGTTCAATTTTAGTGCGATGTGGAAAAAATTCTTTAATCCAACGACCATTAAATGCCATTAATTCCTGCGCCCGTTCAGGTATAGGTAAGGTTACTGACAAACGATTCACTTGATAAGGCTGCTCTGCTAAATTGGTTAGGCTATTTTGACATTGCAAAACACCACTTTCATCTAAAATGAGTTGGCTAGTTAAACGAAGCTTGGCAATATCATCTTCACTAATAATAGTAATATTGTTATTGTTTTTTTTGACTTCTTTAGTGATAAATACTGGAGACCAATCTTTGCCATTCCGATGTCCTTCAAGCCCGGGTGTACTAAAGTTACCTAACCCTTCTTCAGGACAAAGTGTGAATGGAACATCAATATCTAGGCGTGAATTAGGTACGGCAGGGTTAAGCATATCGATAGAATTGATATTTAAATTTTGTAATCGTTTTCCAAAATAACAGATTTCAGCATAAGGTTGCGTGCGTAAAATTATATCTAAGTTATTATTGCCAAGATGGTAATTCATGTTTTCTCCAAAATTGATTACTAAAACAATTCTTATACAGTAATGATAATTTAATTAGAAGGATATTATTAATTTTTTGTTTTGTGATTAAGATCTCATAAAATGTAATCGTTTTCATTTTTTAGGGTTATTAACTTCATTCAAGTAAGATATATTATGAAATGATTATGCGAAAAATTCATTTTTTATGCTATTATGAACCAATGTTGGGTGAATAGATTAAATATCATGAAAAAACATAATATTATTGCTGTCGTTTCTTTTTTAAGTTGTGCTTTTAACGCTTATGGTGTAGATAAATATATCACCGATGATGTTGATGTTTACTTGCGTCGAGGTCCGGGGGCACAATATGCTTATTCAAATTCAGCAAAAGCGGGCGAAAAAGTCATTGAACTTGAAAAAAATAGTGATGGTAAATATACCAAAATTCAAGTCAATAATGGTAGTGTTGCATGGATTGAAACAAGTAAACTTAACGATCAACCGAGTTGCAAAGAGCGACTGCCATCTCTCGAATCTGAACTTGCCCAGTACAAAAGTAAAGCTGATAATGCCGATCAGTCCCAACAAGATGTGGCTAATCAATATGTGCAAAAATTGCAAGATGCAAACACTTTAATTGAGTCTTTACAAAATAAAAATACTGAGCTTGAAAACAAACTTAAGCAGCAAAATAGTCAACTTGAGTCAATGCTCAATCAAGTGGATGATAAACGCCGTGATCTGATTATCACTTGGTTCACCTATGGCGGACTCGTTGCTGGTGGAGGCTTAATTTTAGGTTTAATTTTACCATTAATTATGCCACGCCGTAGAAAAGATCGTTGGATGCGTTAAATGTCAAAGATCTATCTTGTCGGCGGCAGTGTTCGGGATAGATTATTAGGATTACCTGTAGTCGATCATGATTGGGTTGTTGTTGGTGCAACACCCGATCAGCTCCTTGCTTTAGGTTACCAACAAGTTGGTAAAGATTTTCCTGTATTTTTACATCCTACTACTAAAGAAGAATATGCACTAGCGCGTACTGAACGAAAGTCAGGTAACGGTTATACTGGTTTTATTTGTGATTTTGGGTCAAATATCACGTTAGAGCAAGATCTTATTCGTCGCGACTTAACAATTAATGCGATAGCGATGGATGAGCAAGGGCATATTGTCGATCCTTATAATGGTGTAAGTGATCTCCATAATAAAATACTACGTCATGTATCTTTGGCTTTTCGGGAAGATCCTTTAAGGATATTACGCATTGCTCGCTTTGCTGCTCGCTATCACCATTTGGGATTTAAAATAGCGCCAGAAACGTTAATTTTGATGAAAGAAATGGTTGATGCTGGCGAGGTGTCATATTTAACGCCTGAACGCATTTGGAAAGAGACAGAAAAAGCATTATCGACTCAGCATCCACACATTTATTTTCAAGTACTCAACCAATGTGGTGCGCTTGCTGTGTTATTTCCGCAATTAATATTGTCACAAAATGTTGTTGATGCGTTAGCTAGATCTGTTGAGTTAACTGCGCTATTAACGGTTCGTTTTGCAATATTATGTGCCCAGATGCCGACTAAGCGAAGTGTTGAATTGTTATGTCAAAAAATAAAATCACCTACAAGTTTTTTGAAGATAGCTGTTATGGTTCAGCAATATGGTAAAGTTGTTGAAGATATAAAGCAGTTGACGGCAGAGCAAATTATCCATTTACTAAATAGTATTGACGTTTGGCGTAATCCCCAACACCTTGAACAATTAATTATTGCAAGCCATGCATATTGTAAACAAGAACCATTTTTGCAAGCTCAATACTTAAATGAAGCTTATAATGTTGCCAATAGTGTTAACGTGCAAAATATTATTGCAGATGGTTTTGTTGGTAAAGCTATTTATAATGAATTACAAAAAAGGCGAATTGAAGCGTTATTAAACTGGATTTGATTGCATCTTAATCAATCGTCATTTTTTTTCAAAATATCTAAAAAAAAGGGTTGACGATTTGGCTTAAGACAAGCATAATGCGCCTCGCAGTGTTGGTTATGACGTTGCGAATGAGATGGCTACGTAGCTCAGTTGGTTAGAGCACATCACTCATAATGATGGGGTCACAGGTTCGAATCCCGTCGTAGCCACCATTAAGATTAAGTTTACTTTATTAAAAGTATATAATGCGGGTGTGGCGAAATTGGTAGACGCACCAGATTTAGGTTCTGGCGCCGCGAGGCGTGGGGGTTCAAGTCCCTTCACCCGCACCATTTTATCTTAATATCTATCCTTTATTGGGGTATAGCCAAGCGGTAAGGCAGCGGGTTTTGATCCCGCCACTCCCAGGTTCGAATCCTGGTACCCCAGCCATTCCAATCTGCATATTTTTGATATCTCACTCTTTTGTATTTTATTGTTAATCATATCGATTTCTAAATTATTCATATGCGGGTATGGCGGAATTGGTAGACGCGCTAGATTCAGGTTCTAGTTCCGAAAGGTGTGCGAGTTCAAATCTCACTACCCGTACCAGATATCATTTTCACACTATAGTGGGGTATAGCCAAGCGGTAAGGCAGCGGATTCTGATTCCGCCATTCCAAGGTTCGAATCCTTGTACCCCAGCCACTAAATAATCATTTGAAGTGTTCACAATCAACATAATATCGGTTGTTATGCCCAGTAAACTTAATCTCTTTATCTTATATCTAATGTAATAGTCGTGATAGATAAAAATTAGCGCAGTATGTGCGAATTGTCAGTTTAAGCCGAAAGTTAACTGTGTAACTTAAT
>CALYPO010000046.1 GCA_945276085.1 uncultured Gilliamella sp. | reverse complement strand
ACACCTATATATCTATTTTTGTTATAACTAAATGCAAAATAATCGTTTTCGCATCTCACCATAATTTGGTCTAATTATTTCATATTTTTATCATTACTAATCCAATACATTAGTAGCGTAGCGTGAGGTGTCGAGTGAAAGATTTACCTATTTTTCAAAAGTTATATAGGCATGGGATCAGCTTAATATTATTGGCAATTTGCACTTTTATGCATCAAGCGCAAGCAATTGAATTACTCAATGTCTCTTATGATCCCACGCGAGAACTTTATAAAGCATATAATCAGGCTTTTATCGAGTATTGGCAGCAGCAAACCGGTGAACGGTTGACGATAAATAATTCGCATGGTGGGTCTGGTAAACAGGCGCGTTCGGTCATTGATGGTTTGCAGGCCGATGTGGTTACGCTTGCTTTAGCGAGTGATATTGATGCGTTAAACCGTTATCAAACTAACATATCACCTGATTGGCAAGCTAGGTTGCCAAATAATAGTGCGCCTTACCATTCAACTATTGTTTTTTTAGTGCGTAAAGGTAACCCAAAACAGATTTATGATTGGGGTGATCTCATAAAAGATGATGTTGAGGTAATAACACCCAATCCCAAAACCTCGGGTGGGGCTCGTTGGAATTTTTTGGCGGCTTGGGCTTATGCTAAAAGTACCTATGGTAACGATGAACAAGCTCAAGACTTTGTCACCAAATTATATCAACATGTTCCGGTTTTAGACACAGGTGCCAGAGGCGCAACCATTAGCTTTGTACAGCGAGGCTTAGGTGATGTTTTAATTTCTTGGGAAAATGAGGCTTATTTGGCGTTAAGAGAGCAAGGTGGCGATCAATTAGAAATTATTATGCCCTCATTATCCATTTTAGCTGAGCCGACTGTGGCTTTAGTCGATAAAGTTGTTGATAGCAAAGGTACACGTAAGCAAGCGCAAGCTTATTTGGAATACTTATATAGCGATCCGGCACAACACATCATTGCCAAGCATTTTTACCGTCCTGTTAATCCTGATGTCCTTAAACAATATGCTGATCAGTTTCCTACTATTAAGTTAGTTACGGTTGATAACGATTTTGGTGGATGGCAAACAGTGCAAAAAAAATTTTTTAGTGATGGGGCCATCTTTGATGCAATTTATGCTGAGATAAACTAATTACTACTTATTCTGGCGATGTTATGTGTGTGCTCACTTAGCTTTGCGGTATAAAGGTGAATGTTATGAAAGTTGCAAGCATTAAACAACAACGGATCATCCCAGGTTTTAGCTTAACGTTAGGTTATACTTTAACCTTTCTTAGTTTGATTGTGCTTATTCCGTTATTAGGTTTGTTTCTTTATTCAACAAAGCTGTCTTTTGAGGAGTGGCATCGGTTATTAGTCAGCAAACAGTTTTTATTGGCATTAACTCTTTCATTAAGTACCGCATTTATCAGCGCCGGTTTAAACAGCTTTATTGGTTTATTATTGGCTTGGGTACTGGTACGTTATCGATTTCCGGGACGGAAGATAATGGATATCTGTATTGATATCCCGTTTGCCTTACCAACAGCCGTTGCTGGCATTGCGTTAACCGCAATTTATGCCAAAAATGGGCCAATTGGGCAATGGTTCAGTTTTAAAATTGCTTATACCCCCATTGGCATTACCTTAGCGCTGTTATTTGTTACATTGCCGTTTGTTGTGCGCACTTTACAACCGGTTATGGCTGATTTACCACGTGAACAAGAAGAAGCGGCGAGTTTACTTGGTGCATCGCCTAGGCAAATTTTTATGCATATTATTTTACCTGCCATTTTACCTGCTTGGCTAACGGGGTTTACCCTCGCTTTTGCTCGTGCTATTGGCGAATATGGTTCAGTGGTCTTTATTGCCGGTAATATTCCATTTAAGACCGAAATATTACCGTTATTAATTGTCTCAAAACTTGACCAATATGCTTATGATGCCGCTGCCGCGATTGGTGTAACGATGTTACTGATTGCTTTTGTATTGTTATTAATTATGAACAGTTTACAGCGAAAACTTAACCGTAAGATTAATAAAAACCATTAATATAAGATTATGCAGATATTACAATCAATAACAGAAAAAAAGAGAGTAACCCGTTTACAGCTATTGCTAATCTTATTGGCGGTATTGCTGTTTTTCGGACTTTTGGTGTTGCCGCTAGTTGTGGTGCTCGCGCAGGGGCTAGCTAATGGTGTAAATGCATTTTGGCAAGTGATTATTGAGCCAGATACCTTATCCGCTTTTAAATTAACACTGATTGCCGTTGGTGTAGCGGTACCATTAAATGTGATATTTGGTGTATGTGCAGCTTGGGTCATAACTAAATATCAGTTCAAAGGCAAACAAATATTAGTCACATTAATTGATTTACCGTTCTCGATTTCCCCCATTGTTGCAGGTTTAATCTATGTATTGCTATTTGGCGCACAAAGTGCGTTGTATCCGTTTTTGCAGGCGTGGAATATTCAAATTGTCTATGCGATTCCAGGAATTATCTTAGCAACGATTTTTGTATCCGTTCCTTTTGTGGCAAGAGAACTCATTCCGATAATGGCGCTACAAGGTACTCATGAAGAAGAGGCCGCCAGCGTCCTTGGTGCAAATGGCTGGCAAATTTTTTTCCACATTACTTTACCCAATATTAAATGGGCCTTAATGCATGGTGTTGTTCTTTGCACCGCTCGCTCACTCGGTGAATTTGGCGCGGTATCGGTTGTTTCTGGGCATATTCGTGGTTACACCAATACCTTACCGCTTCATGTTGAGATTTTATACAATGAATACAATATTGTTGCCGCATTTAGTGTCGCTATTTTGCTATTAATGATGTCGCTTGCGTTACTCTTGATTCGTCAATGGATTGAAAGGCGCTTAGCCAATGAATGTCATTACGGGAACTAAGAGGTAGATATGAGTATTACACTACACAATATCAATAAAAGTTTTGAACACGTTAATGTCTTAGAAAATATCAATTTCAGCATAAAACAAGGTGAATTAGTTGCACTATTAGGCCCATCTGGTTGTGGAAAAACAACTTTACTGCGCATTATAGCGGGTTTAGAAACTGCCAGTTCAGGGCAAATCTATTTTGCTGATAGGGAAGTAACTAAGCTGAGCGCCAAGCAACGAGATATTGGTTTTGTCTTTCAAAATTATGCGTTATTTCGGCATATGAATGTAGCTGAAAATGTGGCATTTGGACTAAAAATGAAACCAAGATCTGTACGATTAAATAAAACAGCAATTGATGAACGCGTTAATCAATTACTCGAATTAGTGCAACTTGACCATTTTGCCAAACGTTATCCAGACCAACTGTCAGGTGGTCAGCGTCAGCGAGTTGCGTTAGCGCGTGCGTTGGCTTCGAAACCTAATGTGTTGTTGCTTGATGAACCATTTAGTGCTTTAGATGCTAAAGTCCGTAAAGATTTAAGACGTTGGTTGCGTGATTTTCATCATGAACTCAATGTTACCAGCATCTTTGTTACCCATGATCAAGAAGAAGCACTGGAAGTTGCTGATAGAATAATTTTAATGAATCAAGGTCACATAGAGCAAATAGGTACCCCTGCCGAAGTCTATAAGCAACCAAAAACCGCCTTTGTTGCGCATTTTCTAGGGGATGTTAACCTTTTATATGGTTATATTGAAAATAATACATTAATCATTGGTGATTTTCACAAAGATATGAGGGAACAAGGTACCTGGCCTGATCAGTCTACTATCGCTTATGTTCGACCTCACGAAATCAGTATTGCTAAAATTGCCCGAAAAAATGATATCCAAGGAGAAGTTGTACGTATACATACTGCTGGTCCAACCGTCTTTCTGGAAATTGCTGTAGCCGGACAACCAAAGCATATTGATGTATCTATTAGCTATCGACAATATGAACAACAGCAAGTTGAAATTGGTGATACTGTCTACTGGCAACCTGCACTCGTTAATATTTTTATGCAAGATGAACTATTAGAGTTTATGATTTAAGGAGAATGATTCCTATAAATTAAATCTGATAATCAAGTATTTTGGAATGAGTTTGCTCAATTAATGCATGACTTTTGATATCTTCCAGTGACAACTCTTGATTGCATAATTGAATAAAGCGCCAAATATAATTACGTTGTAATTTATGTCGTTTTAATCCTAGCCATGTAACATGTGATTCAAACAGATGTTTCGCATCCAATTCAACTAAATTGATATCATGATCAGGGTTGTACATTTTATTACCTAAAATACCAATCCCTAAACCTAACTCAACATAAGTTTTAATAACATCAGGCTCCTGAACATTGAGCGAGATATTGGGTGTCAATCCAATAGCCGAAAAGGCTTTATCAATACTTTTACGAGGAAATATTCCTTGACGATAAGTGATGATAGGTAATGTTTGTAACATATCTAACGTCACTTTATCGACTTTAGTCAAAGGGTGATCTTTAGGAGTAACTATAGAGTAATGCCAACGATAAAAAGGGTAAATAGCAAGTGAATTGTTATCTACTCTTTCATTATCAATACCAATATCCGCTTCGCCAGAAAGAAGCTGAGAGATAATTTCACTAGATGATCCCTGATTGATAATGATATGAACTTTAGGAAAAAGCATTCTAAAAGATTTTATAATATTTGGGAGAATATAACGGGCCTGAGAGTGGGTGGTCGCTATCACTAATGAACCTTCATCAGTATTAGAAAAAATGGTTGATAATCGCTTAATATTATTAATTTCATTTAAAATTCGCTCGGCAATAACCACCAATTCTAAACCGGGTTCAGTCATGTTAATCAAGCGCTTACCTTGACGAATAAAAAGATCAATATTCAGCTCTTCTTCTAGCTCTTTGATATGTCGGCTTACACCAGACTGAGATGTGTATAAAGAATTTGCGACTTCGGTTAAATTATAATTACAACGCGCAGCTTCGTGAATAATCCTTAATTGTTGTATATTCATGACGATCTTCCTAGTAAAAATTACTTTATTCCCGTTATATAGTTGTATTATTTATGTGTAAGTTGCTGTATATAATTAATAACTAAAAAGTGAATTATTTAAAAAATTTCAGACCGCCAGCAAGCATAAGCAATATGATGAAACTGGTTATAAGCATTTTGTCTAATTTATAAATTATGCTTATTCGTAATTTTATTAGTAAAATTATGTACTTTGATAAGTAATTTCAGTATAAAAGAACGTATAAAAAAGACAAATATGATAAAGTAATAACCATATGAATTATGGCTATATATGCCTACAGTCAATAAACATAGTTTAAAATTATCAATCAACAACTTTTATACTTATCTCAATTCGCCTCTTGATAAAAATCGATCGCTGAATTGAGTACCGGTTTCACAATCTCATGACGAATAACAAAATCACCAAATCCTTCTTCTTTATTGCGATGAATGGACCATGCGGCAATAAGTGGTTCGAGTGCTAATAAAATCTCCTCTACATTCACGTTTTCTTTATATAAGCGAGGAATTCGTGTGCCTTCTCGATTACCGCCAAGATATAAATTGTAGCGACCAGGTGCTTTACCCACCATGCCCACTTCCGCCAACATGGCTCTGGCGCAACCGTTAGGGCAACCGGTTACACGCAAAATAATATAATCATCGGATAAGTGATGCTGAGTTAACATCTGTTCTATTTTAGTTACAAACGTCGGTAAAAACCGTTCTGCTTCAGCCATAGCTAGTGGGCAAGTTGGGAAAGACACACAGGCCATGGAATATTTACGTTGTAATGTGACAGTATCGTCAAGCAAACCATATTGACGTGCAATTTGTTCAATGGCTGCTTTTTGTTCCTCTGGCACGTTAGCTATAATTAAGTTTTGATTGGCGGTTATACGCAGATCACCTTGATGAATTTTGGCAATTTCTGCAACGCCGGTTTTTAATGGTTTATTGGGATAATCAAGTAACCGACCATTTTCAATAAATAGCGTTAAATGCCAGTTATCATCAATACCTTTATACCAACCAAATTGATCACCTCGTCGACTAAATTTATAAGGTTTACTACTTAGAAATTTACTTCCGGCACGTAGTTCAACCTCTTTTTTGAAGTTTTCCACGCCAACACGTTCAAGCGTATATTTAGTTTTGGCATTTTTTCGATTATTGCGGTTACCCCAATCACGTTGGGTGGTCACAACGGCCTCAGCAAAAGTCAGTACTTTTTCGACAGGAATAAAACCAAAATCGTCGGCTTTGCGTGGGTAAGTTGTTTTATCACCATGCGTCATTGCCAAACCACCACCAACTAATACATTAAAACCAATCAGTTCGCCTTTTTCTGCTATTGCCACAAAGCTAAGATCATTAGCATGAACATCCACATCATTAATCGGGGGGATGACAACGGCAGTTTTAAATTTACGCGGTAAATAAGTCGAACTTAAAATTGGCTCACTATCGGGTGTAGAAAGCTTTTCACCATCCAGCCATATTTCAACGTAAGCACGGGTTTTCGGTAAAAGATGTTCTGAGATTTTACTTGCCCAATGATAAGCTTGTTGATGAACTTTTGATTCCACAGGATTTGAAGTACATAAAACGTTACGATTCACATCACCGGCAGTGGCGATCGAATCTAGCCCTATCTTATGCAACAGCTGATGAGCAGACTTAAGGCTGCGTTTAAACAGTCCGTGAAATTGGAAAGTTTGTCGAGTCGTGAGTCGAATACTGCCATATTTTGTTGCTTCAGTAGCAAATTTATCGATAGTCAGCCACTGTTTTGGGGTGATGATACCACCGGGCAGGCGGCAACGTAACATCATGGAGATCAGTGGCTCCAGTTTTTGTTCTGTGCGTTCTTTACGAATATCGCGATCATCTTGCTGATACATGCCATGTAAGCGAATTAGCTGAGAATTATCGCTGTTAAAGCCACCCGTTAAACCGTTATTAAGATCATCAACGATAGTGCCTCGCAAATAATTACTTTCTCGCTTAAATCGTTCAGAATCCGATAAAGGCAGATCAGAGACATCATTTTGTGGCGGTGTTAAATTGACTGTTTGAGTCAGGGTAACTGTTTTAGATTTGCTCATATTACATCACTCGATAAATTAATATTAGTTGTTGTATCTGTTTATCATTAGTAAACATCTCGTTGATAGCGCTTTTGACTTCTTAATTCATCCAAATAACTGATAGCTTGTTCTTGACTATATTGTGCTTGAGTCATCAAAATTTGTTGAAGCGCTAAATCAACCGCTTTTGCCATACGTTTAGCATCCCCACAAACATAGATAAAGGCACCTTCTTGTAGCCATTGCCAAATATCACTGGCTTGAGCAATTAATTTATCTTGTACATAGATTTTCTCAGCTTGATCTCGTGACCAAGCAAGATCGATGCGAGTTAACAGACCTTCTTTAACATAGCTCTGCCATTCCACTTGATAGAGAAAATCGGATATAAAATGTGGATTGCCAAAGAATAACCAATTCTTACCGGTAGCACCTTGACTCGCACGCTGTTGTAAGAACGCCCTAAAGGGGGCAATGCCCGTACCGGCAGCAATCATAATGATTGGTGCATGAGTATCATCAGGTAATCGAAAATTATCATTATGCTCAATAAAAATTTTGACTTGATCTTGATCAGCAATTTGATTTGCTAAGAATCCAGATGCGCCGCCCATACGGATCTTATCGTCGACCTGATAACGTACTACATTTACGGTAAGATGAACTTCTGAGCCAACTTCATCTTGCGCAGAAGCAATGGAATAGAAACGCGGAGTAAGAGGTCGAAGCAATTCAACAAAGGTCTGTACCTCTATCTTGCCACGATAGCGGTTAAGCATATCAACCAGTGGTAATGTTTGACTCATTTCCAATAAGGCTTCTCGATCGCCAATTAAGGTAAGAAGTTCGGGATGTTGAACGGCTTGAGCGTATTTTTCAATAATGATCGGCGTATTTTGAGTCAATTCAACATATTCAGTCAGAACCGTTTTTAAAGCGATCTGTTGTCCATGATGTTCAACTGGCGTTTCACCTGCAAGTTGGGTGATACTTAGTATCTCCTCCACAAGTTCATTACTATTTTGATACCAAACACCTACCGCATCACCAGGCTGATAATGAAGATCCGAATCGGACAGGTCAAGCTCAATATGACGAATATCACGATCTGAATCGCGTGAGGTGATTTTTTGATTAACGTTAACGGTTGCAATAAATGGATTATCGCGGTGATAAAGGCTACTGTTAACGGCTATACTGGTTGAATTTTCTGTTGGCGATTGTGTGTTTGATAGTTGTAATTGACTAAGTTTATCAATCACTGCCTGTCGCCAAGAGGTACTTATGGTTTGAAAATCTGTATCAGCATCTACGCGTACTAGCAGGCGCTGAGCATCTAATTCAGCGAATCGTTGATCAAAGTCTTTAGCGGCTTGACAAAATTTTGGATAAGAAGCGTCACCTAAGCCAAAAACCGCAAACTGTAAATGAGTTAATTTAGGCGCTTTAGCTGCAAACAGATATTTATAGAGTGACAACGCCTCTTCCGGTGGCTCTCCCTCACCTTGGGTTGAGGTCACCAATATTAAAATCTCTTCCTGACTGAGTTTTTTAGCTTTATATTCTCCTGCCGGCAGATGAGTCACCGCAATACCCAAACGTTCAATATCCTGACTTAACTCGTTAGCTACTCGGCGGGCATTACCGGTTTGTGATGCCGATATGATTGTGACTTTTTGCTCCGCTTGAGTCATATTGGAGGGGAGAGTGGTACTCGGTAAAACTTGTTCGACGGAACTTTTTTCCGCCCGTCCCCATAAATAACCCGATAACCAAGCTAGCTGCTTATCGTTGTAATTTTCAATAATTTTTTTTAATTCATCACAATTAAAAGGAAATTGTTGTGTACTCATACGATGACCTTATCTGATAGCGTTTAGCTATCGTTAAATTGCTATTGGCTCGTAACCTTAACGTGCTATGGTAAATCCAACCAACTTAGATTCACTTACCTTTTGCCAGTAAAGTCTAATGTTGTTTATTTATAAAAAATCAAAAAGTTATTTTATGTAAACCGCACTCTCTACCTTGTGGTCCTTTAGTTGGATCGACGTAGTCCATTTCGTTAGGTAAATTATGTTTTTCGATATAATTCTGCATATCTTGACTCGTCCAATCGAGTATTGGGGCGATCTTAAATAAATTGTCCCCTGCTTTTGTTACAATATTGAGTTCTTGCCTTAGCGCAGATTGTTCACGGCGTAGTGCAGTAAACCACAATGTGGGTTTAAGCGTAGACAAAGCACGGTTAAACGGTTCAATTTTAACAATTTGTGTAAACTCGGTGTGTTCCGGAGTATCAAGTTCAGGTAGCCCGCCATATCGCACATTTAAATAAGCAGTCGTCCTTTGTGGGACAAAAATATGTAGATTAAGATTAAGTTGCTTAGTAATTTCATTGGCTACACGATAGGTTGCATTGGTTGCATAGCCGTTATCAACCCAAACAACCTTAATATTCGGATCGATTTGGGTAACAAGGTGCAAAAGTACTGCCTCATAAGGGCCAAAATGGGTACTGATAATACTTTTAACGGGAATATCTTGTTGTTTTTTCAGTGCCCATTCAATAATGGTTAACGGTGACTGATTTTGCAATTTTTGGTTAACTTTAGTTAAATCTAGCATGGCTTTTCCCTTTATTGATTTATGGATGATTAACTATTTAGCTGATTACTGATTTACCCATTGATATAACTCAGCAACGACTTCTGGCCGACTAAATGTTTCTGGTATCGGCTCTTTGGCTTGTAAACGCCGTCTGACCTCCGTGCCTGAAATAAGAACGCGATCAGCACTATCGTGGGGACAGGTTTTCGTTGATGCCATACCGTCACATTTGTGGCAATAAAATGTCCAGTCAATCTTAATTGGCTTAATGAGTAAATCGTTGTCTTGCAAATGGCTAAAGATCTCTTGTGCAGCAAACGGTGAGTAAAAATCCCCAACCCCAGCATGATCGCGGCCGACGATAAGATGACTACAACCATAATTTTGTCTAAAAAGGGCATGTAGTAACGCCTCTTTCGGCCCAGCATAGCGCATATCTAAAGGGTAACCGGAATGAATAACGGAATCTGGCACAAAGTAATTGTGAATTAAACTATTAATTGCTTTAAGACGAATGTTGGCCGGTACATCGCCGGGTTTTAAGTTACCAAATAATGAATGGATAAGCACACCATCAAAAAGTTCTAACACGGTTTTAACTAAATATTCGTGTGAACGATGCATTGGATTACGAGTTTGAAAGGCCGCTATTTTTTTCCAACCTAATTGATTAAAGCGTTCCCGTGTCTGTTGTGGCGTTAAAGCATATTGACCAAACTGTGCTTTAAAGCCATTATCGTGCAAAACTCGGACTTTACCACCTAAATTAACCGGTGGTTGAGCCATCAGCATTGCAACACCAGGATGGCTTGGATCTGTCGTTGTAAACACCTGATTAGCTTCATATTGTTTATCTGGACGATAAATGCTATCCACATTCAAAATACCGATTATCTGTCCATCTGGTGTTTTTAAGGCGATTTCATCACCTAATTTTAGGGTTTCAGCTTGAGCATCGGTCACGGATACGGTTATGGGAATTGGCCAAAAAACCCCGTTCGCTAAATGCATATTATCGCAAACGCTACGCCAGTCCTCTTCTCGCATAAAGCCATACAGAGGTGTAAAACCCCCGATGCCTAACATGACTAAATCTCCAGTTTCACGACTGGATAAGGTAATTGCTGGTAAATTTTTTGCATATTGTTGCAGGGCTAGCCGTTCATCGTCATCAACCTGTAAAGGTTGTAAACTGTCACTAGCATGAGGCGCGATCAATCCCATAATGATTCCTTACCGATATTTTTATTAAATCTAATTAAAAGCGATTATCGATAAATAAGGAAATATCAATTTTATATACCATTATGCGATTTGTGCATATTCAAAGTTGATGGAAGATGTTATCACTACAATAAGATAAAAGTTATCGGAAGCCCAAAGCTAAAGTGTTATAATTAATTCGCATACATCAAGTTGAACGTATTTAATAAAATAGAAATATTATTAAATTTCTATATATAATTTTTAATCTCTTTTCAGATAACGAATTGTGATGTTGATAGCTTTGTGCTAGTTTTATTATTCATTATTGGTCATACATTCCTCTACCCAAGGTTTACTTATGTCAAATTCATCTGCAAAAAAAGTGGCTTTTGCTGCTTTT
>CALYPO010000045.1 GCA_945276085.1 uncultured Gilliamella sp. | reverse complement strand
TCCAATTTCAATATTGTAGCCATAATCACATTGAAAACCGGGCATAATTGTAAATTGCTTCGGTGTTTTACCTAATAGCTTTCTAAAAAGTTGTTGCCGTTTATCCACTGCTGAAGGTGATAGTTGGTTTAACTGAAAGCAGAGATCTTGTGCATAAATTCGCTCTTTTTCAAGCTCATTAATACAAGGATTATAAAGTAAACCTGTTAACATTTTCTCCTTTTCAGTCATTTTACTATCCCATCTGTTTCGCTATTAGTGCAGGATTATCACTAATAAATGATTGTAAAAAACCACTGTCTGGTAATGCCGTTAATGCACCTTTTTTAGTGGTAGCTAGTGCTCCGCATGCGCTGGCTATAGTCATCATACTTTCTAACATTAATTTATCCTCAGGCATACCTGATAAAGCAATACTGCTAAGTAATCCTGCAACAAATGCATCTCCAGCTCCAGTTGTATCAATGCTATTGACATGAAATGAGTCAAAAGTAAAAGTTTTACCTTGCCATAACACAATACTACCATCTCGACCTTTGGTAACTAACTTAAGTGGTGCATTATAATGTTGTTGCAATTTATCGAGAGCTACATGCCAATCTTGGCTCTCAGTTAACCAAAACAACTCTTCATCAGAGAGTTTAAGAATGTCAGCATCATGACAGAATTGAGTGATAATTGTGCGCATTTCATTTTTATCTTGCCACATTTGTTCACGTAAATTGATATCAAAACTAATTAAACCATTTTTATCACTGAGTTTCTCAATAGCTTGTTTGAGCGTTTGTCGACAAGTTGTTCCAACTAATGCTAAAGAACAAAAATGAAGAATATCTTGATTAAAATCAGGAAGTGCTTGTTCTGACAAAAATTGATCGGCCGAAGGTGAAACAAGAAAGGTAAAACTTCGTTCACCATTTTCACCTAAATCAACAACAACAGTGCTTGTTCTATGCTCCTCATCCTTTTCAAGACTTTGGCAATCAACATGATGCTCACAAAAAGTCTTTTCCATGAAGTGACCAAATGGATCATTACCAACTCTACCAATAAAACCAGAGGGCAGTCCTAACTTAGCAATACCAATAGCAACATTTGCAGGAGCGCCTCCAGCACAGGCTCGGTAGTTCATTTCACCAAATGGTAATAAATCAATAACAGCATCACCAAGAGACCATACTTTTGTATTATTCATTTTGTCACTCATATTATTAATAGGTTAAATTTGTGTGTCATTACTATCTCAGCATACTCAAATTAATTCATTAAGCATTGATTAGCTGATGTGTTGATAATCAATATTAACTATAAACTAAATCATTTATAAAAAAAATCATTGTTAACGTTAAAAATATGTGACTATCATCACATATTTTAACGTTTATTTCACTATAAGTTAACGTTAACAAAAAAATTAATGTAGTATGTAATCGTATTAACCTAACTCATGATAAAAGAAGGGAATGTTATGACAAATGCAATTGATAAAGCTAACCAAGCTATAAAAAAATTAGAAAAAGAAATGAATAAGCAATATTATCCTCATTTCCATTTATCACCTCAAGCTGGTTGGATGAATGATCCAAATGGCTTAGTCTATTATAAAGGACAATATCATGCTTTCTATCAACACCATCCTTATAATGAGAATTGGGGACCAATGCACTGGGGACATGCAGTAAGTGATGATCTTATTACATGGCGAAGATTACCAATTGCAATTGCGCCAGATCATGATTATGACAAGAGTGGGTGTTTTTCAGGTTCAGCTGTAGATAATAATGGCGAATTGAGCTTAATTTACACAGGCCATATATGGTTAAATGGTCAAGGTAATGATGAACATATCCGAGAAACTCAATGTCTTGCCACAAGTAAAGATGGTATTAATTTTAAAAAACATGGAACTGTACTTACACCAAAAGAAGGGATTATGCATTTTCGTGATCCTAAAGTGTTTAAACAAAATGGTAAATGGTGGATGGTAGTTGGTCAGCGAGAAACCAATGATGTTGGTCAAGTGTTACTTTATCGTTCAACTGATTTAAAAGATTGGAAGTTTGAACAAGTTCTTATCAGTGATATCGATCCGAATGTTTATATGCTTGAATGTCCAGACTTTTTCCCATTAGGAGATAAATGGATATTAATGTTCTCACCACAAGGTATGCAAGCAAAAGGTTATCAATATCGAAATCGATTCCAATCTGGCTATATCGTTGGAGATTGGCAGCCAGGTAAGCCATTTTCAATAATCAAATCATTCCAAGAGATGGACTTTGGTCACGATTTTTATGCGCCACAATCATTCCTCGCAGCAGATGGTCGTCGTATTATGTTTGGTTGGATGGATATGTGGGAATCAAAAATGCCAAGTAAACATGATAAATGGATGGGAGCATTTACTTTACCACGCGAATTAATCCTAGATCGACAAAATAGAGTTCGTAATCGACCAATTAAAGAACTTGTGGCACTTCGCGAAAAACCACAATCATTAACTAATATTGAATTAAATAGTGAATTAAAAAATACCAAAATTGAATCAATTAGTTGTGAAATTAATGTTGAAATTGATTTAGTCAATAGTAATGCTGAACGTTTTGGATTACAACTTGCTGCGACACCAGATGGTAAGCAAGCAACCTTATTGTACATTGATCGGCAAGCTAACCGCATCATTCTAGACCGAAGTCTTTCTGGAATTGACTTAAAAGGTTATCGAAGTGTGCCATTACCAAAAACCAAAAAACTAACATTACATATTTTTGTTGATGCATCATCAGTCGAAGTTTTCATAAATAAAGATTTATATAGCCTCTCAAGCCGTATTTATCCTAAATTACCAGCAAAAAGGTTAATTAACTTATTTGCCGAAAATGGACAAGCAAAAATTACCAAATTAGATAGCTGGCAATTAAAATCAATTTATGAATAATTTATAAAAAAACCACCAACTAAGGTGGTTTTTTTGTTATAAAGATTCTCGTTCTAAATATGGTGATGGTATGTGAGTGATAGTTTTTTTACTTTCACTATTGATTATATGCAGAGCTGCTTTTTGACCTATTTCATAATGTGGTAATTGTACAGTAGTCAGTGAAGGATAAAAAAGTTCACCAGTACCAACCATATTGTCATAACCAAGAACCGCAACATCGTTGGGAATATGAAATCCTTTACCAAGTAAAAATTGATAAGCAACAAAAGCAATTCTATCGTTACCACAAATTAATACATCAAAATCTGGTTTTTTAACACAATGTTTTGCCAAAATTTCTATCGTCATCATATATTCTAGGGAAAGGTTTGCAGGTGACATTAAAGTATGATAACTCTTGATATCGTTTAAATCGTTGCCAGCATCTAACCATGCTTGCTCAGCAGCTTTACGCCTAATTTTACCCGCTAAAGTATTTTCTGATAAATAGATACATAATGGTTTTTTATATCCCTTATTTATTACATTCTGCATCGCTTGATATTGACCAGAATAATCATCAGGGATGTAACAAGCAAGCTGCTCAGAATCACTAATGCAGTTTGCTAATACCACATTTTTACCGAGCAATTTATCTGGCAGTTGAACTTTTCTTAACCCCATTGTTGTATAAATAATACCATTAGGTCGATAAGATAAAAGAGTATTAATCGCATGATCAGCATCTTTATCATCAAATAAATTAACAATAAACGTATTCCAACCATGTTGTTGAGCTGTTTTTTCTATTGCTTGAAGTAATTCAACTGAGAATGGCGTTGTCGCCGTTTCTAATGCCAGCACACCAATAGCATAAGGGCCAGAATTATCTCCTCGAATCTTTCGTGCAGATAAATCCGGCACATAATTAAGCTCCTCAATAGCTTTCTTCACTTTTTTATATGTTTCTTTATTGAGTTTGTCAGGATTATTGATTGCTCGAGAAACCGTCATCAATGAAACTGATGCCAATCTAGCAACATCCTTGAGTGAAGCCATAGTTGAATCCTTTTGCTCACATTAAAAATAATAATAAATTTTAGCTTTGTATGATGATACCACAAATAAAAATGATAAAAAGTGTGAGGAAAGTAACATTTATGATAATTGGTTGTTTCTATTTTATTCCAATTATGACAATAATGTTAACATTAACATGTTAACGTTAAACTTCAACATAAAAAGAGAATGAAAATGAATATAGATATAATACAAAATAGAAATTATTGGTTCTCGTCAGGCTATCTTGTTACCTTTTATGCAGCATGGTCACTTTGGTGGTCTTTTTATGCCATTTGGCTCAAAAGCCAAATTGGTTTATCTGGTGAACAATTAGGGGTTGTTTATTCTGCTAACTCTGCTGCAGCCATGTTTTTTATGATTTTTTATGGCATTATCCAAGATAAATTGCAGATAGGTAAAGCGGTAATTACCTTCCAAAGTATTATCATGTTACTTATTGGCCCGTTTTTAATTTATGTCTATGAGCCTTTACTTCGAAATGATTTTATTTTGGGTGTCTGTATTGGTGCCCCAGTCTTAAGTGCTGGTTTTATTTCTGGATGTGCTTTGATTGACTCTTTTATCGAGCGAATTAGTCGTCTATTTGGTTTTGAATTTGGGCCAGCAAGATTCTGGGGATCATTTGGTTATGCTGCTGCAACTTTTGTTGCTGGTATTTTATTTGGCATTAACCCTCACATTAACTTCTGGATGGCATCTGGCGTTGCAGCTATCTATTTCACCATCAATTTAGTTTTTAAACCTAAACAAGAGTCTTTGGCAAACGGTAAAACACAAGCCGTCATGGAAAAACCATCTATCCCTACCATGAGTGAAATTTTTTCACTATTTGGTATGAAAAAGTTTTGGTTATTTGTCTTTTTTATAATCGGTACTAATAGCTTTTATACCATATATGATCAGCAACTATTCCCAAATTTCTATACCAGCTTCTTTGATAAACCAGAAAGTGGCTATCAAGTTTATGGATATTTAAATTCTTTCCAAGTTTTTTTAGAAGCAGCTTGTATGATTTTAGTACCCTATTTTATTAATAAAATTGGTGCAAAAAAAGCTTTACTAGCAGCAGCGTTGGTAATGGTATGCCGAATCTCGTTATCTGCAACGTTAGATAATGTTTATCTAATTTCATTAGTTAAACTTTTCCACGCAATTGAAACACCACTATTTATTCTAGCGGTATTTAAATACGCTGTAGCCAACTTTGATGCGAGACTATCATCCACACTATACTTAGTTGGATTTAACATCTCATCAAATGTAGGTGTTATTGTATTGTCATGGATTGTAGGTAAGTTATTTGATAAAACAGGATATTCAACTACTTTCTATGTGCTAGCAGCAATAGTATTTGTCATTTTATTTATTGCAACATTTACTTTAAGTGACAATAAACAAAAAACAGAAAAATAACCATCATTCTTAAATGTTGTAAAAATGGGAACAAATTGTTCCCATTTTATAATATCTATAGAGAAAGCTTGCTTCTATTCTTAGTTTGCGAAACAATATAAATTGTTGAGACTGACGTTTAAATCTATATAGGTACTTGGTGTGAATACAAGCAAAAAAGTGGTTAAACCGGACATGTTATGGCAGACAATCCGAGAAGAAGCATCAAAGCTCGTTGAAAGTGAGCCAATGTTAGCAAGCTATTTCCATGCAACTTTACTTAATCATGAAAATTTAGGTAGTGCATTAAGTTATATTTTAGCTAACAAGCTTGCAACCCAAGTTGTACCGGCAATTGAGATTCGAGAAATTGCTAGACAAGCTTATCAAGCAGATAACAACATAATCAATGCCGCGATTACCGATATACTTGCTGTTTACATTCGAGATCCAGCAACCAATTACTATTCCACACCGCTACTTTATTATAAAGGTTTTCTTTCACTACAAGCTTATCGAATTGCACACTGGCTTTGGAAACAAAACCGTAAATCACTAGCAACTTTTTTACAGAGTCAAATTGCTATTGTATTTGGCGTTGATATCCATCCAGCAGCTAAAATTGGCTGTGGTGTTATGTTTGACCATGCAACAGGGATAGTCATTGGTGAAACCGTAGTTATTGAAAATGATGTTTCTATTTTACAATCAGTGACATTAGGTGGAACCGGAAAAGAAAATGGCGATCGTCATCCTAAAATTCGTGAAGGAGTAATGATTGGTGCGCACTCAACGATTTTAGGAAATATAGAAATAGGTAAAGGAGCAAAAATTGGAGCTGGTTCAGTCGTTTTAGAGCCTGTTCCTGAACATACAACAGTAGCTGGTGTTCCTGCTAAAATTGTTGGTTGTCCTGATTGTGATAAACCAGCTTTAAACATGGATCAAGATATCTAATTTTTGAAAAATGATTCCGTTGTTCAATGACAACGGAATACATAATGTAGTTGAAAATTACGACGGAGAACTAAGATTTACATCCATAGTTGGGTAAGGAATATTAATGCCATTTTCAGTTAGCCCATTTTTAATATTCTCAAGTAATACAGCTTTTACTGGTCCATAATTAGCATTTAACGTCCAGACTAAAACATTAAAATTCATGGATGAAGCATCCAGCAAATCCAAACGTATAATCGGTTCTTTACTCGTTAAAATATTATCAGTTTTATTTACAGCTTCTCTTAATACTTTATAAACTTTCTGAATATCAGAATCATATCCCACATTAACAACTATATCTAAACGTCTTTCTGGCAAACGAGTATAGTTAATAATATTTGCACTAACCACTTGTCCATTTGGAATGACGACCATTTCATTCGTTGGCGTGACAATAGTTGTTGAAAAGATTTGAATCGAATCAATAACACCTTGCTGATTATTAATAATGACTGTTTCGCCAACTCTGAATGGGCGAAAGATAATTAAAATGACACCAGCTGCAAAATTAGACAACGAACCTTGCAGAGCTAAACCTACGGCTAAGCCGGCGGCACCAATTACCGCAACAATTGATGCGGTTTGCACACCAAGTTGACCTAACACGGCAACTAGCGTCATAACAATAATGGCATAATAAGATAAAGAACTAACAAATTTAACTACAGTCGGATCGACATGGCGATTAGTTAAAATTCTTCTTAATTGACGAGCAACAAATTTAGCAATTGTTCGACCAATTAAAAAAATAAGAATGGCAAAACAAAAATGAGCAATATAACTGATTACTACGCCATCATATTTCTCAATAAACAACCAAATCTGGTTTACTATATTTTCAAAACTCATGAAATTATCCTCTGTAAAAATAACAGAAATAGTTAATTGAATAATTGCGATTAAATTGGTTTAAACTAACTGTTTTGCTAATAAAGCCCAACGGGTTTCAAAGTTTGTTGTTGGTAGATATTTAAAACCAGAACGGGAATAACGAGCCATCATTCCTTCGCAAAAAGCAAGTAACTGACTAGATAAAATACGTTCATCAGTGGTAAAGGCCACACCTTCACGGATTTTTCTTTCTCGTATAACTTGCTTTATCTGCGTTTCGATACGTTCAAATAATTGACTGATTCGTTCTTGCAATTGGTCTTGCTCAAACATTAACGCATGCCCAGTCATAATCCGAGTCAACCCAGGATTCTTTTCAGAAAAACCAAGGATTAAAGCCAAAATAAGTTGAAGCCGCGTAAATGTTTTTGGTTCATCTTGCAAAATCACATTGATGCGAGAAAGCAAAATGTCTTCAATATAAACGATCAAACTTTCAAACATTTTAGTTTTACTTGGAAAATGCCTATACAATGCCGCTTCAGAAACACCAACAGTTGCAGCTAATTTAGCAGTAGTTATTCGTTGTGTTCCCTCATTGGATTCAAGCATTGTTGCTAATGCTTGAAGTATATCTTCTTTACGATTTTTATTTTTGCTACTCACGATTATTTCTTACCTGAATGCCCAAATCCACCTTCGCCACGCGCTGATTCGATAAAATCATCAACAATATTAAATTCTGCTTGCACGACTGGCACAATAATTAATTGAGCAATACGATCACCTGGCTCAATAACAAATGGGTTTTGACTTCGGTTCCAAAGGGGAACAAACAACTGTCCTTGATAATCGGAATCAATTAAACCGACTAAATTACCAAGGACAATACCATTTTTTGAACCAAGGCCTGAACGAGGTAATACTAATGCAGCTAAACTAGGGTCAGCAATATGCATTGATAATCCGGTTGGGGTTAAGATTGTTTCGCCTGCTTTGATTTCGGTTGTTTTATCAAACATCGCTCTTAAATCAATACCTGCGGAACCTTCAGTTGCGTAAGTTGGCAGTGGAAACTCGTTACCTAAACGTTTATCTAATACTTTTATATCAATTTTTCTTTTCATCATGACTCGCTTTATATCGTGTTATAACTGCTTGAAGTAATTCTTTTGCTAATTCTTGCTTATTGCTTAATGGTAACGTTTGTTCACCATTTTGCCAATAAAGGGTTAATGCGTTTTGATCAGAATTAAAGCCTATTTTCTTGTCAGACACATCATTAGCACAAATCAAATCTAAGTTCTTAGTGGTTAATTTTTTAAGGGCATAAGCCTTTATGTTATTGGTTTCAGCGGCAAAGCCTACAACAAACGGGCGTCCTTTCTTTAATGAAGCAATGTTGGCAACAATATCAGGATTTTTAACTAATTTAATAACAAGTTCATCACTATCATCGGTTTTTTTAATTTTTTTCGTGGCAATAGTTTCAGCTCTATAATCAGCAACAGCAGCACAAGAAATAAAAATTGATGATTTTTTAGCAAACTTTAATGCCACATCATACATCTCATTAGCACTTTTTACATTAATGCGATTCACATTATTTGGTGTTGCTAAATTAACTGGACCACTAATTAAGTTTACTGTTGCTCCAATTTCAGCCGCTGCCTGAGCAATAGCATAACCCATTTTACCTGAACTGTAATTACTGATATAGCGTACTGGATCAAGCTCTTCAATGGTTGGGCCCGCAGTAATAGTAATCTCGGTTCCAGCAAGTGTTGACGTTGCTGAAAAATACTTCTCAACATGCTTAACAATAGTTGCAGGTTCAACCATTCGCCCTGGGCCAAAATCACCACAAGCTTGAAAACCATCATCAGGACCCCAAATTAAGGTATTTCGCGAAGCTAATGTCGCTAAGTTCTGTTGAGTTGCAGCAGCTTTATACATCTGTTGGTTCATAGCTGGCGCTATGGCAATTTTAGCTGGTGTTGCAAGACACACTGTTGATAAAAGATCATCAGCAATACCATTTGCCATTTTCGCAATGATATTCGCCGTAGCGGGAGCAATTAATACCAAATCAGCCCATTTAGCTAATTCAATATGACTCATCGATAGTTCAGCAGAAGGGTCAAATAAATCACTTGATACCGTATTACCAGACAATGCTTGCAATGTCATTGGCGTGACAAAATGGCTCGCTGACTCAGTTAATACCACATGTACCTGCGCACCTGCTTTTTTTAGATGGCGGACAAGATCAGGGCATTTGTAAGCAGCAATGCCACCAGTTATCCCTAATAAAATATGTTTACCAGATAGACTCATGATCTCGTTATTCTCCGATCCCAATTAAAGGCGATATATTACCATAATTAAATTAGATAATAAGTAACTCTTTCGCATTGGCAAGCGTTGCATCTGTAATTTTATCCCCACCTAACAACCGAGCAAGTTCATTTAAACGTCCGTTTTCATCTAATCTTTGCATATCTGTCGATGTTTGTTTACCATTCGTTTGCTTACTGACAAAATAGTGCTGATTAGCTTGACCCGCTACCTGTGGTAAATGCGTTACCGTAATGACTTGTGTTGACTCACCAAGTTGCCTTAACAGTTGCCCAACCTTAGCTGCTGTTGGTCCACTAATACCGACATCAATTTCATCAAAAATCAACGCTGGGGTATCCATTTTTTGCGCGGTCAAAACCTGTATGGCTAGTGCGATACGAGACAATTCACCACCAGATGCAACTTTGGCTAATGGCTGCACGACTTGCCCAGCATTAGTACTCACTAAAAAAGAAACTTGGTCTGCGCCATCTTCACTTAATCGATTTTCATCAAATATAACATCTATACTGAATTGACCGTTTGGCATAGATAAATCGTGCATAATAGCCATTACTTTTTTAGCCAACGTTTTACTCACTGTTAATCGTTTTTGATGCAATTTTGCAGCCAGTTCTATCGCAATTTGTTGATACTTTTTGATCTCTTCTTTTAACTGTTCACCTTGTTCATCTTGTTGATTAATCTGCTTAAATTCATTAAGTAAATTTTGATGTAACTCAGGTAATGCTTCAGGAGAAACATGATGTTTTCGCGCTAAAGCAATTTGTTTAGACAAGCGTTGTTCAAGTTGCATCACTCTTGCCGGATCGAGCTCTAAGCTCTCACTATAATGGCGTAATTCATAGCTAGCTTCTTTAATTTGAATAGCGGCATCTTCTAACATAGCTAAAACATCATTCAGTGAAGGATCTAATGCGACCAACTCATGAATACTTTGTTTAACACTATTAAGCATGTTGCTGACATTATATTCGTCTGCTTCATCTAATAGCATGATAGATTGTTGGCTAAGATTAATTAGCTGTTCGCTATTGGATAATTTTTTATATTCTTCATCGATTTGTTGATATTCACCTTCAATTGGTGAAAATTCATTTAACTCTTTTAATTGATATTGTAATAACTGAACATGAGCATCACGCTCTTGTTTGGAAGAAAGATATTGTTGATAAGCTTGGCTTGCAGATTTCCATTGTTTATAAGCTTGTTGCATATTCGACAATAGTGTCGGCTCATTCATATAATGATTAAGTAAAATTTGTTGATAATCACTTCGTAATAAACGCTGATGTTCATGTTGGCCATGAATTTGTATTAACATTTGTCCTAAATCTTTTAATTGTGAGATAGGAACAGCACGCCCATTAATAAATGCTTTCGAACGCCCATCTTGATTGATAACTCTTCTTAAAATACATTCATTACCTTCATCAAGTTGATTTTCGGTTAACCAGGAGTATGCTGCTGGAGTATCATCAAGAACAAAACTGGCTGAAATATCAACCCGATCAGCTCCATTACGAATAGCTGAAGCATCAGAACGATTTCCTAAACAAAGCCCTAATGCATCGATCGCAATCGATTTACCTGCGCCTGTTTCACCCGTAATTGCGGTCATCCCTGTTGTAAAATCAACTAACAACTGATCGACGATAGCAAAATTATTAATAGTCAATTGCGTTATCATAATAAATTAATACATAAGGTTGGTTACCATATTGGCAGTATAACAGCAAAAACACTGTAAATAAATACAGTTAATTATTTTTATAAGCGTTAATTTTTAAAAAGATGATAATTAATTTACGCTAAAGGCAAATAAACATCAGTGATCATCTCTTGTGGTTGAATGTTTAAACCAACATTTACATAATGGAAAATTGGAG
>CALYPO010000044.1 GCA_945276085.1 uncultured Gilliamella sp. | reverse complement strand
TGAAATCATTTTTTTCAGAGCTAAACGATAACTAAATAGCGGTAAAACAAAAAGAGTCTGAGTAGAAACTTGATGTGAACCCCAAAATTAGGACAGTTTAATAAATTTTAACTAAGGACTAATGCCCGATATTCAAGCGGACTTAGTCCTTTTAGTTTTACTTTGATTCTTTGCTGGTTATAGTAACTGATATATTTTTGGATTGCTTCTTCCAGTTCGTTTAAATTCTTAAACTGGGTTTCAAAGCCATAGAACATTTCCCGTTTGAGTATGCCAAAGAACCCTTCCATCAATCCGTCATCTAAGGAGTTGCCCTTACGCGACATAGACTGTTCGATTCCATGGTCTTTTAGCCAAGCTTGGAATTGAGGATGCTGGATGCTTGCGCCAAGCCTGTTTTAGCATGTCCATAATCTGTTTAAGGTTAGGACTGCGGGAAATGGAGTAGGCAATCACCTCTTGCGTGCAGCCATCAACAATGGGTGACAGGTAGGTCTTCTGACCGTTGAGTTTGAACTCGGTCACGTCTGAATACCACTTATGTTCCGGGTAAACTGCGCTAAAATTACGTTTAATCAAGTCGGTCTTAATTGGACCCTGGGTGCCGCGATAGCTATTATACTTATGCCAGCGTTTACTGACGATGCCAAAGAGTTTCAGCTTGTTCATCAAGCGTTGTACTTTTTTGTGATTGACTAGCCAACCACGCCGTCTAAGTTCCAGAGTAATGCGCCGATAGCCATAGCGGTGTCGGTGTTCTTCATAAATGGCTTTGATTTCAGCCATCACCTGCTGGTTGCCACGATCCTTATCCTTTTTCTGCAAATTGTAGTAATAATTACTGCGGGATAGATGCGGGAGATTGGGATTAGCATTAATAACAGCAAGAATAAAAGTTACGCTGACCTTGAGTTCATGCCTCAGCTGGGTAACTGCCCGGGCTATTTCCGCGGCTTGCGGTTCTTGGTCCGCTGGTCGACTAAGGCGGTCAATTTTTTTATAAATTCGTTCTCGATGGTCAGCTTCAAGTTCTGCTGGCGTAAGTGCTCGTTTTCTTGCTTCAGACGGTTGATTTCTGGATCTTGTTTGGGCATGGGGCGATCGTCCTTTCTGTTTGATAACGACATTATACCCGTTTTCACGATAGCTGCGAAGCCAATTAGCTAGCATACCGTTACTTTTTAGGCCAAGATCAAGTGCCACCTGATAAGCTGGTTCATGCTTGACTAGTACTCGTATAATAGCCTGCTTTTTAAACTCAAGTGAATATTCAGTATAGGGCTGGTCTAAAATAGCTAGGCCGTGACGTTGAATAAGAGCAAGCAAATACTTAATGTTAGCAGGATTAATGCCATAACGTCGACCCAATTCACTAGGCCCAAGGTGATAATTCCGCCAAAGATTGAAGATTTCAATTTTATCTTGTTTGGATAATTTAGCTATAATAAAAACCTCGAAGTTGTCCTAGCTTCGGGGGTTCATATCATAAACCTGTTTTTTATTTTTGTTCTTATATACTTTTAGTAAAAATATTTATGTTTGTTAAAGGAGATAAAATGAGCAAAATACCAAGTAGGTTAAAAAAACTGGTTTAACTCTTATTTGAAATCGAAAGGCATAATAACTCCTCAAGATTATACTAGACTCAAGAAATCGACGAAACACGTTATTTTTATGGTGTTTATTGGCATTATTGAATTATTGGCATTTATTGTAGCTATCAAATATCAAAATTCACCAAAACCAAAAATTCCGAATCCTATAACTATAAAGGGGACCAACACAAAAATAGAAGGTTTCACATATTCAGGTGAAAAAACATCAGAATTTGCAATAAATAGATTTACTGTGAACTTTATGGATAATAATAAGCCTAATTGTGAGTTTGACATTTCTAGTAGTCCATGGCTATGTGAGCCTGACACTTGCCTTAACGGCCCTATTGTAGTTTTTAATGGGTTGAAAAATTACGCTGATATTTATAATCAAAACAACTTGGATTTTAATTCAAGCAAATATAACTTTTTACCCGTTGCGTTTTATAAATCCTTTAAAAGCAGTTGGAAAGATGATAATGACGGTAAGGCTATTTTTATATATGCGTCTCCGGGCAAACCAATAGCTTGTTTTGAGGGCTCTCATGTCAGCATCAGTAGCACGGCAGCAAAAGAAGTTAAAGAGATTCACATTGACGGCCATAGAACTATCATTATTAATAGCACATATTCTGTATACAAAGTTGGCAAGCTTAAAGATATGTATTATAGAAGAATCCGACTCCAGAAAAGAGATTCGGCCAACAAATAGTTTAGGACAATGGACAGATTTTTAAATTGCCATTTATTTTATTATTACAAAGAAGAGTCTTGGAAAAATAGTTTTCCAAGACTCTTTTTCAGTGCATAAAAAAACCTCCGCTATAGAGCTGAGGCAGGACGATGAAAATATCGCGTTTAAACTCTGCATAAACCATGCATCGATTGGTTTTAAAATCTGGTTGTTAAGTAATCTGATTGTTAAATCAGTGATGATTAGTAATCATCAAACGGGAGCTACCCGACAGCATTATTTTATCATTTTTTGAGAAATATACAAGGATTAGTTCAGACAGTTTTGAATAAAAACTTTGGCCATCTCTCCAATTTTTTCTTCCTAATATAGCATTACATAATTGCTATCCGAAATTAATTGTATCGAGTGTATTTTCTCTATAATCCTGGTCCAGCCCTAGATATGCTAAAGTCATTTGCTCTGAAGAATGATTTAGTAACTTCATAACTAAAGCAATATTGTGACCAGTTTGTTCATAAACAAGGTATGCACCTGTTTTGCGCATTGTATGAGTTCCTAAGTAATTTACATTCAAAGTTTCTCCCACCTTGTGCATTATCATGTAGTATCTTTTGCCATCTATATGTTTGTTAGGTCTGGTGAACGATGGAAAAAGCCATTTGCTACTATGTACATTACATGAGGGGTGTTCTCTTTGATATTCTTCTAACCAGATAATATAATCCTCTAAGTCTCTCTCAACTGGTTTTAAATAAAGAATGTTGCGTTTCCCAGTTTTTTTATCAATTGTATACGCATTGCGCTTCACACGCCCTCTTTCATCAAATACATCTTCTTTTTCTAATTTTAAAACATCGCTAACCCTCAACATTATCGCTTTGCCTACCTGGAAAATTGTATAATTTCTTCGGCCGGTGTCAAAATCTTCTAGCAGGTGTTTTTGCACAGATTTTAAAATCCAGGAATCCTTAATTGGCTTTACAATCTCTTT
The DNA here is from genome assembly GCA_945276085.1 of uncultured Gilliamella sp. GTDB lineage: Bacteria > Pseudomonadota > Gammaproteobacteria > Enterobacterales > Orbaceae > Gilliamella. Next base: position 8,281 of record CALYPO010000044.1, on the reverse strand, counting down.
CATTCTCCGTCTGGTGTCATTTTGTTTATATGTCTAATTATAACACTAGCAAATTTTGGTGTCTGGCATAATCGTTGATTTATCAGCTTTTTTCAAAAAATTAGCTAGTGTCATTATATGGAAATAACACTAGTTAATAAAATAGTGACTCTCACATTCAAATAAGATCAATTAATCAAAACTCTACGTTTAAAGATTAATTATTATAGCGTCTCAGTCAAAGTAAAAAGTTTGTCGTTAGAATTGCAATCTCAAAGTTAAAAAGTATAAATTAAACTACTAAGCTAGTGCTGAATCATTTATTCGACGGATTAAATGATTCAGCACTTTTTCTTTACTTTAAGATATAAGTAAGTTTGAAGTCAATATGCCTTGCAACTTTTTGACAATTTGACGCCTTACACAAAACTGGCGGACTTCTTCAGGCAATTTTTAGTTTCTTCTGAGTATGTTTGCACTTGATGTCTGGTAGAGAAAATTAAGCTTATTTGCTTGAGCAGTCCGCTATGGCTTCAACCTCCAAGGAGGCAAGCATGGCTAATTTAGTTGTTTTTGAAATTGATGTGAGCAGTCAAAAATTTGCTGGTTAACCAGCAAGTGCTCAAGGAATACGAGCTGCCCAATAATCTGTTAGGCTTTAAGCAGCTGCTGGCTGATTTACAAACCTTTAACCCGCACCCGGAAATCGTGTTTGAAGCAACAGGCGTCTATTCACGGCGCCTGCAGGCCTTTCTCGACCAGCATGGCTACCGCTACGTCATGCTCAACCCCTTAAAAGCCAAGCAGCAGCTGGCCCAATTCAGGTTAAGCAAGACTGACCGTCACGATGCTTACCAGCTTGCTAAGTCCCAGTACCTTTACCGGCGCGCGCCCACCTATCTGCAGTCGCCAATTTACCAGCAGCTGGGCAGCTTGAGCCACTTCTATGCCCAGCTTACGCGTGATCTGGTCAGTGCCAAGAACCGTCTGCACCGGGTCCTGCAGCTGACCTTTCCTGAGTTAGAGCAGCTGCTTAGCAGTCCGCGCGGCCTCACTTACTGGCGCTGCGTTAAGCTTTTTCCGCACCCCAGTCTGGTCCAGCAGGCCGGACAACCGGCAATAGTGGCGGCCTTATGCAAGCTTAAGGGTGTCGGACCAGCCAAGGCCGCTAACTTGACCAAGCGCCTGCTTAATCTAGCGGCGCTCTCAGCCTCAGCGGTTGCCAGCACAGCCTTTGAAAATGAATAGGCGGTCTACTATGCCGACCGTCTATTAAAGCTTGAAGCCCAGCGCAAGCAAGTAATCGCTAAGATGGCCGCCTGGGCAGGCCAATTGCCCCACCGCGACGACCTCATTCTGGAAAGCATTCCCGGAATTTCACAGGTAACGGCTTTATGTCTTTTAGGCGAACTGGGCGATCTCAGACGCTTCCGCAATCCCAATGCCCTCAATGCCTTTGTGAGCGTTGACCTGCGGCACTATGAATCCGGCAAGCTGGTATTGTCTGGTCATATTAGTAAGCGCGGCGACGCACTCGCCCGCAAGCTGCTGTATCACAGCATCGGCCAGATTGAAGCAGCCAGCCGGACGCAGCCCTGTCGGATTGCGGACTATTACGACAAACGAAAACGATCTTCTCAAGCACGCAGCTTTAAGAAGATCGCAATCGCAGCAGTCCATAAATTGCTTCGGACCGTCTACCACTTAATCAAGTTTGACCAAACTTATGATTACAACGTAGTCAGTTAACAAATGGGCTTTAGTCGTAATAATTTGATCAAGTTCATTATAACAGTTTAACCGCAAAATTAAACCAAGAGGTTAAACTCCTTTAGTGCGGCCTTAAAAAGGGCAGCTAAGCAAAGGAAAAGCTGAAATATTCAATAGCCTATACTACTTTGCGCATAAAAGTTAAATTAATCATTGATATTACTTGATTTTGCGTAGAAAAGGACTTGACGCCGATTTAATATCAACGTCAAGCCCTATTAAGATAAATATTAACAATATTAGCCCTGTTTTAGGATATTTGACTAGTCATTCTAAACTTACTTTTAAGGATAAACTGCCTAAGAAAACATATAGTATACCAAGAGTGTCCCTGCTGAAAAACCAATTATAAAAGAAATGTGGCTAATCACATATAATTTCCACACTAGCTTTGATTGCTTATCGCTCAAAATATGGGGAACCTTTTTTCTAGCTACTTTAGTCGTATACGCGTTCAAATATATTTCTACTATCATTGCTACAACAAATATAAGATTTCCCAAAAAGAGAATGACTGTATTTGATGTAAAACATACCCAACTCAAACCTAGAGCAATAATAGCAATAAACCGACTAGCCTTTACTATTCCAGTTTTTTTTCTAATGTCAGGTTGAGCAGAGTATTCAACACTAGCTGCTGTAATCTTTTTTCGCGAATCCAAGCTAAGTGCAGACCACGCTTTTGATCGAATATGACTTATACATAACAGTGCTATAGCTCCAATAGGGATGAATATCAAAATAATAATATCGTAGATTGCAGTCTCCATAAAAAGTTCTCCTAATTATTATTTTCTATAATGCGGCTGGTATCAATGCTGATATAGCTTCAGCAATGGCAGCTACTCCCCCAGTAGCCGCAACTGCTAGTAAAGCTATGCCGACAACAAGTACACCCAAGGCTACTTTATTTGCGACCCAGTTTAAATCAGGTGCATTCTTGGAAACGGGACTATAAATAGGGTTAAAGTTCTCTACTGGAATACCTAATCCATTTGGTTTTGTATATATTTCAACATTTACTGACGTTTTAATTACTTCCTGTTGATTAGTATTGTAAATTTTTGTTTCAGATTCACACACTACCTTAAACCCTAGCATACCATTTTTAGTCGAGATACCAACTTTAATATTACCATTTCTAATCATCGGTCCTAGTAAACTAAATAATGACATAAAATCAAAGTTTTTTGCCGCTTCGTTTGCTTGCTTAAATTTTTCAAGTTCAGCTTGTACTTGCGTGCTTATTTTACCATCAGTAACTTTGAACCCTAACGGTGCACCATTAACGTTATTAGAGAAGGTACTTTCTAATTTGACATAAAAATCTGATAATGCTGTCGAAACATGAATTTCAGGGCCATCAACTTCTAGACTTGAAAGATAAGGCTTAACGGGCTTTAATTGATACGAATTATTAATCAAAGTACGTGCAAACTCAAGTCTAACAACATTAGGGCTTGCTTTAAAGCTTTTACTTCCTTGATCTTTTCCAGAGGACGCCACTTGATCAATATCAACACCAACAGCAGTATATTCTACAAATTGGTCAAAAGCCCAATTTGTAGGCATTTTAAAGCCTAAATTTCCACTCCATCCATACGACATATCTGCAACATAAGAAAAAAGAATATTGGTTCCACTTGCTTCTGTTACACGATTACATACATTTCGCGTCCCATAAATACCTATTTTATAGATACTGCTGCCCATAGCCTGACTAATGCCACGAAAATAAGGAATAACTGTTCCCTCTATGTCTCCATCAAGGATATCAACATCAACTGCAAAATATATGGTTGTCGCGGCAGGAAAACCTAATTTAGCAGCTGCATTACTTGCTACAAAACCATCATGAATTCCTTGTTGCATATTAAAATATTCGAGTTCATAACTTCCATCTTCATAAAGCGGTACTACACTTAATCCTGCATTAGTAAGATCGGATAATTCTTGCGAAGTTAAGTTTTTATTTCTTCTATTTGACCCAACACCAACTGTCCCAGTTAGATACCTAGCAACTATTGAAAAATCAAATTGTTTTAGTTGCCTTGCTTGTGTAGCACTTAGCTGAGTAGCTGTATCAAAAGTATTCGAATCACGATTAGTATTACCATTACTAGTTAATAAACCCTTAATTACTGTTAAATCAGCAGTGCTGGTAAATGGAGGCAAATTCATAAACTTCCGGAAGGAAACAACTGCTGATGCCACGGCTACACCAAAATAGCCATCAAACGCACCTTGGTAAAAACCATTTACGTACAAGCCATATTGTATAATGCGAACAACTTCTCCGCTAGCTCCCTGATTGACCGTTGGTGTTGCGGTTATTGTACCTGGTCCATAGTTTCCATTCGCTTGTCCAGGCCCCATTCCTTCTGCTCTTTGTAGAGCGTATATTAATGCTGTATTAGTTGACCTTTGATAAAGTCCATCACAAGGCATAATTTCCTGCAACTCTTCTGAAAATTTTGAGTTGAGCGTGCGTTGCATTTCTCTGACTCTGGCATCACCTTTCTCCACCAATACAAATGCTGCCATATCGAATAATGCTGCCATTAATGCTACTGTAATCCTGCCATCTGCAGATACCCCTGCATCTTCTTGAAGCTCTATAATTGCACTAAGTGTATTAGTAGTAAATTTATCATTAAAGTCTACAGGGTCTATACCCTTACACCAAAAAGCACCTTGAATTAATTGAGCAATATTTCCTTTATAGCCTGGTTTTAATCTGCCAACCACTGCTGCTAAGGCAGTTTTCGTGGTACTTCCAAAACCTTCGCCTAAATTACTGATACCGATTTCATGTTGTAAACCCATGCGTAAGCTGTAAATTGTTGGCCATCCTGTTCGGCCATTTTCTGGTGCCCTTTCAAACCCGGGTACATTACCATACGTTTTATTTAACCATTTTTGTACGGCTAAAACTGCTTCATCCGCCATTTTATATCTCTCCTTATGATTTTTAATTGGTAACACTTCTGTCACCGCTTTCAAACATATGTTCGATTAAATGATATCATCTTTACATTTCTTTAGCAACTAATCTTTAGTATTAATAATAAAACAGCCAAACAACAAGTTTATTTAGTTAAAAACGAACCCTTAACACAATTACTTGCACCTTTTTATTAAATTTGCACTCATGCGGAAAACTAACTGTCCTATTGTTAATAACAAAAAATGACAATTACCCATCAGCAAAGCAGGCTATACCTATGAAATGTATCAGCGGTTTTCACCTGTGACACATTTCAAATTTAACAATCAAAATTAAACTAAAAAGGATTAACTCCAATCCAATATCAAGAGTTAATCCTTAGTTAAAAATATTATATCGTTAAAACTTTTCAAATTTATTATTACTTTTAGTACGTTTCTATTTCATAATACTGATGATTTTTCGGATTTTTAACACTCAGATAGAAATATAAACTTGAAGCCATTGCCACCATATATGGGCCTTCATTTGCCTTAAGCGTACTAGTATAAGCAACAGGGAGACCTGTACTACTATAGGACAAATGTAATTTAAAATTACCATTAATCGCAGCTATATGAACTTCATAAATTCCTTTTAATTTATAAATATAGCCACTATAGCGCGTACCAGATCCTGTAAAAGGATTAGATTCATAAAATTGACCTCCTTTTATATATTTAATCTTTGTAGGTACGTTCTTACCCAAAGGTTTCAATCCAGGCAAAGCCGAAATAATTTTGGGGTATACTCTTTCCCCATATTTATTATAAATTACTACATCATCATTCTGCATTATGTTTCCAGAAGTATCTGATGCAGCTACTGGGGTGCTTAAAAATCCGCTAACTGGAATTAAAAAAGTAAAACTTAAAAGTACAGCAATAATTTTTTTCATTGTATTCTCCCCCTATCTGTACACTAAATAAAATATATTAGTTAAATGTTGATCACTAACACGTTACCCAAATTATATTATACATATATATTATATTTTTGTCAATGAACCGCTTACAATTGTGTAATATGCATATTAAGGTCATTAAAATATACCTTATCCATGATATATCACGAATTAGATGGTTGAAGTACGTTCCAAAAATTCACCCAATATAGTTAATATTTAACTTTTAGGTCTTGCTATCGATATTCAATCAATGCTAAGTATTTTGCCCTTCTAATATAGTTAGAACCTAGTACTGAACTCCTACATTATTCTGATAAATTGATCTTGATCTTATTTTTTTGTTTCTGTTACCTATACAAAGGTAGACTATTCCTCTATAATTAATATGAAAACGCTATTTTGCTTTTTGAGGTGATCAAATGAATTTAAATAAAAAAATTATCTTTGGTTCAATTGTAGGTATTCTTAACTTGGGCCCAATAGTTCCCGCAATATTAAACTGAAGTGTTCCATAATAATTAGACATTAATCTGAATATTAGGAGTGCTTTTTTCATGACTAAATATTCAAGTGATTACAAAAGTGAAATTTGCAGTAAATACTTGGCTCACCAAGAAACTTTAGCTAGCCTGGAGCGGGAATATGGCTTACCAAGCTGCACCTTAACCGCAAAACTTATTACGACAACCGCAAGCACCAACTGAACCGACCAAACAAGTATGCTGCTGTTAAGGCAATAATCAAGACTATTTTTTACCAAGAGAGCGAAGAGACTTACGGCTATCGGCGCATGCGTGGTTCACTCTTAGACCACAGCTTTGGGCTCTTCTAGTTTAATCCGAGCAACTAAATGATTAAAATTGCGATAGTCATAGGCTGTGCATTCAATCTGCTGGACTGACTGTACTTAGCTGCATTAAGCAGATCAGGCAGACAGCGTTTGAAAGTTTTACGCGTAATTTCCATTTGCCAGCCCAATTTATCTGAATGCTTGAGACAGGTCTTTATTTGCTTAACGTCTTTTTCTTTAAGAGCCTGGCGCAGGTCCTGCATGAAGCTGTAAGTATTCTCCAGGGTTGGGTCAATGGCTAACCCGTCTGCGACAACCTGGCTTGCGTCAATCGATCCTGGAGGTGCCAATTGTAGCCGGGCTGCTTTCTTTCTAACTGGTCAAAAGGCTTAAGGTAGAGCTTCCAAGAATATTTAAGCAAGCGGTAGCTGCGGCTGGACTTGGGATACTGTTTCATCACCTGAATCCGGCAGGCATTAAAGGAACGGTTGAGCATCTGAACAATGTGAAAACGATCTAGGACCACTTGCGCGTTAGGAAAAAGCTCCTTGACCATAGCGGCATAATAGTAGTTAAGGTCCATGGAGACCGTTTTAACCTGGCGGCGGACAAGTTCCGGATAATGTTTGAAGTAGGTCATGATGGTTTGTTTATAGCGTGTTGGCAGAATCTTAACTATTTGGTGGGTGCTTGCATCTAGAGCAATAAAGTGCAGCTTACGTCCAACACCGCGGAATTCATCGAAGGCCAGATGCTCGGGCAGCCAGGTATCGTCGTCATGAAAAGGACTGCTGTATTGCTCAAGAACGCGTTGGACGGTATTAACGGAAACATTGGTAAAAGCGGCAATGGAGGTCATGGACCAATCATTGCGCAAGCTAGTCAGAATCTTGCGTTTAACGGGATTGGCAATCGAGCAGTACTTATCAACAAGGCTGGTTTGAGCCATGGCGCTTTGTCCGCAGTCGCGACAGATAATGCGCTGCTTGGCTAATTTAAGCATAAGCGGCCGACTAGCATCGCTGCTCAAGTATCTGACTTTGACCGGAGCGTAGCCATTACGCCAGATATGAGCCGAATGACAATCAGGACAAGTTGGCAGTTTAAGGTTGCAGTAAGCGACAGTAGTTACTACTGAATCAATCGTTTCAGACTTAAAAGCAAGAAATTCGAGATTAGGGTCTTTAATATTGAGCAAAAATTTAATACAATTAGATAGAGAGATTATAAGTAAACTCCTAAATAGATCTGAAGAGTGGTTTCCAGGATTATATGGACAGAGGACTTAAGGCCTCTTTTTTGTGCGAAAAAAATCCTGCCAATAGAATACCATGGAAACTAAACTAGAATAATCTATCAACAGGATTTAGTATAGAGCCGATTTTAAGCATTCGAGCCGGATGGTAGGCTGGACGGCCAGTAGCAGAAGACTCACCCTCAAGCACAGCTAGGGGAATAGAGTCAACAAACTGACTAATGGCATGAACGAGATGATTTTGCGGAATAGTAAAGTCTAAATTAAGTACTAAAGCAGTCTGGCCTGTGGTATAATTTTGGTACATTGTTTTTGGTCTCCGTTCTATTTGAAGTTGGATAATTAAATAATAACAAGACCAAGAAAGAATGTATACAGAAAAAACGTTGAACCAGTAAGTTCAACGTTTTTTTTAATGGTCTAAGAAAATAGTTTTTTCCCAAACTCTTCTTTTTTGTCTCTAAAAATTTAGTAAGCTTAAAACCAGGTAGTCGAAGATAAAGCAATATCTTCATTTATATCTGGCTGATTTAACTTAATAAGCAGGTCAATGCCCTCCTTAGATAGCGTCATGCTTCGAGCAAGCTCACTTAA
>CALYPO010000043.1 GCA_945276085.1 uncultured Gilliamella sp. | reverse complement strand
CGATGCCCGATGCCCGATGCCCGATGCCCGATGCCCGATGCCCGATGCCCGATTTTGAATATATTTTATCATACTTTTCCCAATCAGTATATTTATTTAATATTTCTTATGAAAATTCAAGTAAGTAAATTGAAGGCAATATTATCGTTTTAATACAAAATAATTAAATAATCATTTTGAACTATCATAAATCAAACTAAATTTATTGTAATAAACTTTTGTGTAAAAATTTGTAAGCTATTTTGTAATCTACCTTATTATTCATATAATTCGATAATTGGCTTTATTTCATATTGATTAGTTAAAAAATATTTAATTTTAAGACTTATATTGTTAATGAACTTTTTCGATGAATAAAATGTTTAACATTGTTAGTAACAGCAAGCAATATATTGATTAACTCGTTGTATTATAAAGCTATAACGAACTCCTCACGTTTCTGTACTTATAAATCTCATTTGTGACTTTTTTAATTGATTTATAAAAATTCTTTGTTTTTAATACTGATTATATTATCTAAATAAACTCAAATCTGCCTTTGACACAAGCTTTAAGTAACGCTCATTGGTTAAGTAAAATGGGTTAGAGCTAACCAGATTATTACATTGGGATTTTTGTTATATCTTGATGTTCAATAGCTATCTTCGTAGAATGGGCAAAATTTTTATTTTGGGTTTGTTATGCAATTACATTTAGTGGTTAATACCTTTGGCGCTGATTTGCAGCGACGTTATGGTGAAAAAATTTACAAACTCACGTTACATGGTGGATTTACCTGTCCTAACCGTGACGGTACTATTGGTCAAGGAGGGTGTACATTTTGTAATGTCGCCTCCATTATTGATGAGTCAATTCAAGTTAAGTCGATTGCAGATCAGTTAACTTCACAAGCTCAACAAATGAAAAAATCGAAACGTTACCTTGCCTACTTTCAAGCTTATACCAGTACTTATGCCGAAGTTGAAATCTTAAAAAATATGTATGAAGAGGCGCTAAATAGTGCTGATATTGTTGGGCTTTGTGTGGGAACCCGCCCTGATTGTGTACCCAATGAAGCACTTAATTTATTAGCTAATTATCAAGCTAAAGGCTATGAAGTTTGGCTAGAGCTAGGTTTACAAACCGCACATGATAAAACGTTGCATGCAATTAATCGTGGACATACCTTTACTGATTATCAGCAAACAGTACAAAAAGCACGTAAGCTGGGTATTAAAGTGTGTACCCATTTAATTATTGGTTTACCAAAAGAGAGTAAACAAGATAATTTAGTGACTTTAGATCAAGTGCTTAATTCTGGTGTGGATGGTTTAAAACTGCATCCATTACATATTGTCGAAGGCAGTATTATGGCTAAAGCGTGGCGTGCAGGCCGGCTTGATGTATTATCTTTGGAGCAGTATGTCGATATTGCAGGTGATGTTATCAGGCAAACCCCAGCGGATATTTTATATCACCGCATCTCGGCTAACGCCAGAAAACCGACCTTACTTGCCCCTGATTGGTGTGAAAACCATTGGCAATCGATGAATGCTGTCGATCAAAATTTACGTCAATTTGGCGTGCAAGGAAGTGCCATTGGTGACAGTTATTGTTTTAAAGCATAAAAGAGTTTAATGGATAATATCCAGATAGTTAAACATGCATTAAGTGATTTACTAACCGAAAATATTGCTATTAATTAATTGTAAAATATTTTGCCAGCAATTATCAGTAAACCATAGATGGAAAACGATTAGCTACAGTGAATTTATTGCCCATAGGCAATTACTGCATAGTGTAGTCAAATAATTGTCGTTATAGATGCAATAAGTCAATCCGGGGATCAGGTTTACACCCATCATTTTGTTAAAGTGACAAAATAGACAAACGTATCAGTAAATTTGAGGTTTTTACTTTATTTGAGATCGCCAATCACAAAATCATCATTTGTAATGAATAAACTCGGTAATTTTGTGGTAATAGTGATGATAAAGATCTAGGTGCCTAACATTGATTTTAGGTTGGTTAAAATAATGAGTTCAATCACCATAAAAATAACTAGGCGGCGGGTTATCTTTTTTGTTAATTAATGAGATCGGCTTAAGGCAATTATGTTTAACAATTGGTATAAAACATTCGGCACACAGGCCGAATGAGTATACTGCTTCAATTCCAGCAGTTTAGCTATCTCAAATTTTATTGAAAAAATTCGTTAATCTTTATTGATTATCTGCTGTTTTTCCTCGCGTTATTAACTTTTTAAAAATGCTGAGCGGTAATTTAGTTATAGCAAAACCACATAACATAATGATTGTACAAATAATAAAACGGGTTGAAATGATTTTATGCTCATAAATAGAGGAAATCAAAATTGCAACGACTGGAAAAATAATAAAAATGAATGATAAAACAACAGGGCTCATTCTTTTCAACAAAAAGAAATAAGCGATAAAACCAAACACCGAAGCAAAAATACCTAAATAAATTAATGCGAGCCAACTAGTTAAAGAAATAAGTTGGAAATTGTTTTCTTCAAACAAGAAACTTAACAAGCACAGTACAATTCCAGCGACGCCGATAGGTAAGGTATTAAAAGTAAATACATTGATGCCTGCACCTGCTTTTTTGGAGTATACATACAAAAAACCATGCATCAATGCTGCTAAAAGTATTGATATAACACCTAAAAAATCGGTATACGAAAGAATAAATCCTTCAGAAACTAAAATATATATTAAGCACAAAAAGCCTACTGTAATACCGATTAATTGATTCAAATAAATCTTATCTTTTAAAATTATTTTAGCAAAAATAATAGAAAAAATAGGCATAGTACTAAATAGAAGTGATGTTAAACCTGACGATACATACTGTTCACCAAAACTAATTAAGAAATAAGGAATAGTAAAGTAAAATAGGGTTAATAACAGGAAAAAATGTAATGATTTTCGAGGAAACAATATTGGTGATTTAGCGATAATAGTAATTAATACTAAAAACGGAAATGCAATAACAAAACGTAAACCAGCCGCTAACAGTGGGTTAACGGTTTCAACAGCAAACTTAATGCCAATCCATGTTGTTCCCCATGTAAAACAGACAACAATAAATAACAATAAAATAATATATTTATTGTTAAAAAAAACGTCCTTATTCATTTTAAATTTTACTAACCAGATTATATGTAATAGGTTTGGCAATATAATATAAAATGCATAAGATTGTAAACATCAAAGTATCTCAAGAATTAATAAGCATTTTTTACGGTCAAACGTTTTACTTTCGTTAACTTTGTATCGATAAGCAAATGGTGATTGAGTTATTTTGTTTTTAAATATTTGGCAATTAAAATTCTTTCACTAAATTAGTGGATATTTAGATCAACTGAGAATAAACAAGATAAATCGTCTAAAAGCAAGTCTTGCTTTAACCAGATTCAAGCTAAATATACGTTCATTTTAATTAGATATTAATCATCATTAACTTCTTTTTACCCGTTAAAAATAACTGATTTTTCAATACCAATAAAAGATTATGGTTAAGTTTGATCATAAGCTGCAACATAGAATGACACTGATCCTATAACAACTATCATTATTGATTTAACGTTACCTCTTACCTCTATTTTTTGCTTATAGGGTGAAGTAATATTAATAATATTGAATTTTTTGTCGATAACAGAATGTTCAATAAACGTGATGAATCTTTGTGAAAAAGGATTCATCATTCAAATGATTTACACTTATCGATTATTTCGCTATGAATAAGATTACTCGATACTTATAAACTCGTCTGTACTAAGCATTGTGATAAGGCTCACTACTAAAAATCAAACTTTGCGCAACAATCAATACTGAGTATATAATACCCCTTTATTACTCGAGGCAATTTGCATGCAATTAGCTTTTTGTATCTATAAATATTTTCCTTATGGCGGTTTGCAACGTGATTTTTTGCAAATTGCTAAGGCTTGTTGTGATCGTGGTCATAAGATCCGTGTTTATGTCATGGAGTGGCAAGGCGATATACCTGATGAATTTGAAGTTATAAAGGTCGCCAAAAAGGGCTTTTCAAACCACAGCCGAAATCAATCTTATTATAATTGGGTTAAAGCTCATCTTGAGTCCAACCCTGTTGATTGTATTGTCGGTTTTAACAAAATGCCTGGCTTGGATGTCTATTTTGCTGGCGACACATGTTTTGCCGAAAAAGTAGCACACAAAGGTTTGCTTTATAAATTATCTAAACGATGTCAACACTATTTAGCTTTCGAAGATGCAGTATTTAATGCCGCTCATCATACAAAAATAATGGTGCTAACTAAACAGCAAATTAGTGATTTTGAAAAATATTATCAGACTCAACCTTCACGATTTTATCTGTTACCACCGGGCATTGCATCGGATAGAAAATACCAGTTAGCATCGCCTCTTAAAGGTCAACAATTTAGACAAGCCAATCAAATTGCGCTTGATGCTTTTGTGATAGTGCAAATTGGATCTGACTTTAAACGTAAAGGGGTTGATCGTTCGTTAAATGCTATTGCCTCCTTACCCATTGAGTTGAGGCAAAAAGTAATTTATTTAGTCGTTGGGCAAGATAATGCGCAACCTTATCAAAAAATGGCTAAAGCTTTGAATATTGGCAATCAAGTCAGGTTTTATTCTGGCCGTAATGATATCCCTGATTTTCTTTTTGCAGCCGATCTATTATTACACCCAGCAAGGCAGGAAGCTGCTGGCATGGTATTAATTGAAGGTTTAGCCGCAGGTGTACCAGTCATTGTCTCTGGTATTTCTGGTTATGCTTATCATGTCTACGATGCCGATGCTGGTTTTGTACTGATTGAACCTTTTGTGCAAGCAGATTTAAATTGCGCGCTTGACAATGCGATAACCAATCAAGCGCAACGATTGATCTGGCATAATAATGCTATATATTACGGTCAAACTACTGATTTATACCACTTAGCTGAGCGTGCTGCCGATATTATTTTAGATTGTGATAATCATGAACGAAATTAAACTTAAATCACCTTTTGCACAATTATGGAAAGATAAAGATCCCTTTCAAGAAGTTGAATTAATATCGGGAAAAGTTTATCGGGAAGTAAAACAACGTAAAACATTAAATTTCCAATTTAATGATGAATCTTATTTTATTAAGATTCATCGAGGTACAACAGTTAAAGAGATTGTTAAAAATCTTTTATCACTACGTTTGCCTGTTTTAGATGCTAAACAAGAATGGGATGCGATTGCTCGTTTAGAACAAGCCAAAGTTAATACTATGGATGGACGAGCATTTGGTCGAAAGGGCCTAAATCCCTTAACTCGCCATTCATTTATTGTTACTAAGGATTTAAACCCAACCATTAGTTTAGAAGACTTTACAAAAACATGGCTAACTTCGCCACCCAATTATCATTTAAAACGTTCACTAATTATCTATTTAGCTAATATGACAGCAAGAATGCATGCAGCTGGTGTTAATCATCGTGATTGTTATTTATGTCATTTTTTACTTGATATACCATTATTTGAACATCAAAAACAGATTAAGTTATCAGTGATTGATTTACACCGAGCTCAAACACGTAATAAAGTGCCTAGACGCTGGCGTGATAAAGATCTGATCGGACTTTATTTTTCATCAACGAATATTGGCTTAACAAAGCGCGATATTTGGTTATTTTTGAAAGTCTATTTCAATAAACCCCTAAAAACCATTTTGCTTGATGAGCATAAATTAATTAGCAATACAGAACAAAAAGCAGAAAAAATACGTAAACGCACCGAGAAGTATAATCTTTAACAATAAGGAAATACGATGTTTATTGAACAAATTGATATAGTAGGATTTAGGGGTGTAAGTCAATTATCGTTAAAATTTAATACAGAAGCAAGTGTGCTGATTGGTGAAAACCGATGGGGGCGATCGAGTTTAATTAGCGCTTTAATGTTATTGTCGCTAGACAATAAATTTTATGAATTTGTTGATTCTGACTTTTATCGTGATAAAGATAAACCTAATGACAATCATATCAGTATTAAAGTAACGTATTGTCAATCCTATGCCAACGAGTTCAATAATCAAGCTTATCAAGCATTATTGCCTGTTACTTATCAATCTAAAGAAGATCAATTACGACGGATAACTTATCAAATCACCGCCAAACAACAAAATAGTAAAATTGTAACTCAGCATCTGCTAGTCGACCAAAACAATAATCCTTTTACTATTGAAGATCATAAATTGCTGATTGCTATTGTTCTTAATCTTAATCCTGTAATGGCATTGAAAAACACCTTAAGTGCAGATGATTTACCCATCACTAACCAACCTTTATCAGAATACTTCATTAATGAACTGTCTAATCAATTAAAGCAACATTCAGCCTCGATTAGTGAAGAGGAATTACAACGAGGATTAAAAGCTGCACGTGCTTTGTTAGAATACTATTTTATCGATCCAGCTCAACGTTATCGTTATAAACATTTACCACAAAAAACAAGCCCACATCGTGAAGATTGGAATTCACTTGAACGTATCAATAATGCTTTAGATAATATTAATGATGATTATTTACGAACCGCTTTATTAGGTATTTTTGATTCAATTGTTTACGCTAAAGGTGACAATCCCCTTTCACCTAGCTCGATGCCAATTCTCATTTTAGAAGAACCTGAAAGCCAATTACATCCCATTATTTTATCGGTTGGTTTTCGCCTGCTTAAACACCTGCCAGCACAAAAAATTATTACCTCAAACTCCAGTGACTTAGTATCATTATTTCCATTAGAGAGTATTTATCGGTTAATCCGTCTACCCGGTCAAATTGTGACAAAATATGTTGCCCCTCATTCACTGAGTGCTGATGATAGTCGCCGTATTTTATTTCATGTACTTTATCGTCGACCATTAGCGCTTTTTGCTCGTTGCTGGTTATTAGTTGAAGGTGAAACAGAAGTATGGTTGTTGCGTGAATTAGCCGAACAAAGTGGTTATCATCTAGGTTCTGAAGGTGTGCAATTACTAGAATTTGCGCAATGTGGTTTAAAACCTTTAATAAAATATGCTAATAAGATGGGGATCCATTGGTATGTGATTACTGATGGCGATATGGCTGGAAAAAAATATGCCGATACGGTTAAATCGCTCACCCCACAAAATGAAGATTCGAATGACTATCTTACGATATTACCGGCAAAAGATATCGAGAATTTTTTGTTTAAACATGGCTTTAGTCATGTGTACAAACAGGCAGCTTATAATACAATTGAACATATCGATATGCCTGTATCTAAAATTATTCAAAAAGCCATCCATAAAAGCTCAAAACCGGATTTAGCTATTGCTGTTTGTGATGATGCAAAATCTAGAGGTATAGATGCGATACCAAGCTTATTAACCCATACTTTCGCCAAAATAATTCAGTCATCAAAAGATTTTATTTAACGTTGAAAACAATAAGCTCATAAATCAGATAAAACGCCACCAAATTTGATTGGCGGCGCAGTTAAATTATGAAAAAACACTGTATTATAGCGTGAATAAATTATTTTACTCATGCTTTCAAGGAGACACACAAACAACACGATGTGTTAATGTTGATGGCATATTATAGCCAATATAACCTTGTGAATACATCCCATTATTAATATCATAGATCAAACCATACATATTGGGTACAGCAAGTGATGTCCAGTATATACCTGAACCATCCCAATTTTTTGCAGCAGGATAATCAGTAGACGTGTTACTCAGATACCCCCATTCATTCATTAAACCACCAACCCACTTATCTCCATTTTTATAACTGATTTGACGACGATAAGAGTTACCCTGCCCTGGAATTCCATTCTCCCAGCCATATCCATTTCCATTAGTAAAATCTTCAACTCCTGGTATTCGATAGGTAGCCCCCAGATTATTACAAAATGCTTTGGCATTTTCGTAACCATTTGCCTGTTCAATCTTAGTTATGTACCAACGCTCGATTTTAAAATTATAAAGCAACTGACTATGATTATTATCAGAATAGAGTTTAAACTCTGAGGGAGTGAAAGATTTATTAGTAGAATCTTGGGTTGGTCCATTTAATAGAATTTTTAACGCCAACTGTGGCTGCCCATTCCAATTCTGTGTCTTTTCTACAGTTAATGACAAATTAACGGTTTTATTACCATTTTCAGGGAAAACGGTAGCACCATTTGCAGCAATAACTTGATTTGGCGTAATACCTGCTAATAATAAATAAAAATGAAGACCATTTGAACCGGTTGTAGGAAAGTTATTTGCAACATTATCAATATTATCGACTCTAAATCCTTTCTTACTCACCCAATTTGGTCCATATGACTGATCCATAGAAAAGTTGGGCTGAGCATAACACACATAAGGCATATCTATCTTTGGGGTAATATAGTAAACACTTGTTGCAGCATTAAAACGCGTAGTATTCGGTATGCCATACTGGGTTGATAATAGACCATCAGTTGTTTGAATATTGAGTTGATAAGGTGCTTCACAGGGATCTAATGCTGTAATTGTATTATTACTAATCATACTGGTAACATTTTGCCCTTGCTTATTTATCCATGAAAGCGTTAACGATCCGGTAGCCGTTACGTTGCCATCACCATCATCATCCCCCCAATAGTTATATAATTTGATTAAACTGTTTAAAGCAACACTCGGATAATTACTATTCCCCTCTTTTTTAAGTGGAACAAATGTTTTTATATTAACAAAATCTAACTCTCCTTTATTTAAAATAATTGGATTTGTCATAGTTGAATCATTAACGATCGCATTTGGATATAAATGTGCCATATCACCGGATGACACATACAGACGACCATCTGGTAACGTTACACTTAACAAACCTTCTGTACTTGTTACTTTCGTTTTACCTTTATCAAAAGTTAAATAAGGTTTACTACCATTAATCTTGTTAATGGTCACCGCAGTTAACGCATTAGCGTTAACCGTAAAAATCATAGATATTAAGCTAACAACAGCAATATAAGAGCTAAAATTGTTTTTTGCTAATGGGATTTTTTTAAAAAGAATAATCCATCTAAAAAAGATAAATAACACTAATTGGTGAGAAAAAGTTAAGATAATACTGATGAAAAATAAACAAACTAGTTTGATACTATTCATTGGCAACCTATTATTAAAAAGTTTTTATTTAGAAAAATATGGTGTTTTCCTCTATATTAATTTTAGATATCCTTATCATAACCTGTTCAATATCGACCAAAATTTAAATATCTTTAATTTTTTTTCAAATTATTTTGAGAATCAAAATTTACATTACGTTTTAGCTATGATTATTTGAGCGTTAATATTGAAAATCATTATGTGTTAATCATTCAATATGATGAAAAAATGGATAAAATTTATATAGATAGATGAGGGCAAAAAAAGTTAGAAACTATCTTTTAAATTAATTAAAAGACACGTTTGGTGAAAAATGCTTGGAAAGTATTTGCTTAACGAATATGGATATAGTTGATATCAATGCTAAAGGATTTCCACTGCAGTAAACAGCAGAAATCCTGCAAAACATGATTATTTTGTGATTTTTTTGTATTTGGCACGTCTCGGCTCTAAGGCTTCTGCACCTAAGGTCCGTTTTTTCCACTCTTCATATTCGGTAAAGTTACCTTCAAAGAACTCAACATGCCCTTCGTCTTGGTAATCGAGAATATGGGTTGCAATGCGATCTAAGAACCAACGGTCATGCGAAATCACTAATGCACAGCCCGGAAACTCCAATAACGCATTTTCGAGTGCTCGCAGTGTTTCGACATCTAAGTCATTGGTTGGCTCGTCGAGTAACAGTACATTGCCACCAACTTGTAATAACTTGGCTAAATGCACTCGTCCACGCTCACCACCAGAGAGTTCACCGACTCGTTTTTGCTGATCAACGCCTTTAAAATTAAAGCGTCCAACATAGGCTCGGCTTGGGATTTCAAAATTACCAATACGCATAATATCTTGCCCATTGGATATTTCGTCCCACACTGTTTTTTTATCATCCATGCTGTCACGAAACTGATCGACTGACGCCAATTGCACCGTATCACCTAAAGTAATGGTACCTGAGTCAGGTTGCTCTTTACCCGATAGCATTCTAAACAGTGTTGATTTACCCGCACCATTTGGACCAATAATCCCAACAATCGCGCCTTTAGGAATACTGAATGAAAGATTATCAATCAATACCCGATCACCATACGACTTGGTTAAGTTATTCACTTCGATCACTTTATCGCCTAAACGTGGCCCTGGTGGAATAAACAGTTCGTTAGTTTCATTACGTTTTTGGTAATCATTACTGTTTAATTCTTCAAAACGTGCTAAACGGGCTTTACTTTTTGCTTGGCGGCCTTTCGGGTTTTGGCGCACCCATTCCAGCTCTTTTTCAATCGATTTGCGGCGCGCTGATTCGGTTGCGGCTTCTTGAGCTAATCGCTGATCTTTTTGTTCAAGCCATGAAGAGTAGTTACCTTCCCATGGAATGCCTTCGCCACGGTCAAGCTCTAAAATCCAGCCGGCGACATTATCTAAGAAATAACGGTCGTGGGTTACAGCCACCACTGTACCTTCATAGTCATGTAAAAAACGCTCTAACCAAGCCACCGATTCAGCATCTAAATGGTTAGTCGGTTCGTCGATTAATAACATATCGGGTTTTTCCAGCAATAACTGACAAATGGCAACACGGCGACGTTCACCACCGGATAAATTCTCAATTTTGGCATCCCAATCAGGCAGGCGTAGCGCATCGGCAGCGCGTTCTAGTTGGTTGTCCAGATTATGTGCATCTTGCGATTGTATAATTGCTTCAAGTTCAGCTTGTTCTTTAGCAAGTTTATCAAAATCGGCATCAGGATCAGCGTAAGCTGCATAAACTTCATCTAACCTTGCTAATGCCTTTTTGGCATCGCCAACGGCTTGTTCAATTGCATCACGCACAGTTTGTTTTGGATCTAATTTCGGTTCTTGTGGTAAATAACCGATTTTAATACCTGGCTGTGGACGCGCTTCACCCTCAATTTCGGTATCAACGCCCGCCATAATACGTAATAACGTTGATTTACCTGCACCATTCAAACCCAGCACACCAATTTTTGCGCCTGGGAAAAAACTTAAAGAAATATCTTTTAAAATATAACGTTTAGGAGGAACAATCTTCCCCACTCGATTCATTGTATAAACATATTGCGCCATAAAACATCATCCGCTTATTGGGTTAAACCTAGTAAAAGAGACCTTTTACTATAAAAGTATGGCGTATATTGTAACGATTCTGACAATAGGGTCTAGGGTTATTTATAACAATTAACTGATTAACTAGTGATGGAGCGAGTTATTCACCGCAATTGATAGGCTACTTATTATTGACAATGTTTATCTGACTTAAATAATAACAAATTCATCAAGAGGTTAACAAAAAAACAACCCTTTTACATAACAATTTTAGCCGTTTGACGACTCAGCAAAAATAAAATCTGAGACAATGGGGCTGGATTTTCGAAATAACAGTTTTACGACCTAAGTGGTATTTTGACTATAAT
>CALYPO010000042.1 GCA_945276085.1 uncultured Gilliamella sp. | reverse complement strand
CAATTGCAGTGGTTTTACCTGCCCCTTCCAGCCCCTCGATGACAATAAATTTACCTGTCATATTCATTTCCTACTATATTAATGAACGTTTATTGAATAATGACTATTGTACGCTATTTTTTAATTTTCGTTGAATTCAATTATGATCGGTATCGGGTATGGCATCTGCAATATCCAGATCAGTTGTAATTCCCAACTGTGATTGCTCAATAAGTTGTTTTAACGTTTCACAGTCTGATTCATACTCGTTAGCAATCATTGGCACAAATTCAACTAATGTTAATGTTGGATCGATATCAAACATTTCAGCATCAGAGGTAAATTTCATTTTAATAAAAGAGTAAATAGCCAGCATTGGGCGATTGATAAAATTGACATCAACATTTCGTAATGTACGTTCAACAATAACATATAAACTATCTCCTCGTTGATCTTTTATTGAAGGATAGCGTGATGACAAATTAACTAAATTTTGTTGCTCCATTCTAGTTGCAATTAATTGTACATATTGTTCAACGTGCATGTCGACTTTAAAACCAATATTTAAATCGATACGAAAAACTTTATATGGCACTAAAACTTCAACTTGATACTCAAATTTATAGGGTTCATCCATGCGATTAATTGAAACAAACCAATATGTATCAGCACGTTTAGGTTTCCGTTCAAATAACGAGTAAGTGATTTTACTTTCAACTGCATGTAACCCTTGTGCTCGGGTTAAGTAAAAAAGATGGGTTGCGGTTTTATCAATAGTTTTATCATGGCTAATTGCTACAATTTTAGCTAAATATTCAGCATCTAATTTGACAAATGAATTATGCTCACGTTTCAAACGACGCCCGGTAAACCATGAGTACATAATAATAAATATAAAACCAGCAATTAAAATAGAGGCAAACCCACCATGGAAGAATTTTTGGATATTAGCGACAAAAAAACCAATTTCAATTACCATAAAAAATAATGTCAATGGGACACTATACCAAAGTGGCTTATTATTTTTCATAAAATAGAAGAATAACAATACAGTGGTCATCAACATGCTAAGAGTAATGGCTAATCCATAAGCCGCTTCTAAATTAATTGAGGATTGGAAGCTTATTACCATCAATGCAGAAAGGGTAAACAATATATAATTAATTGATCTTATATACATCTGGCCTTTAATCAGAGTTGGATATTTTACCCGCACATTTGGCCATAAATCCAATGAAATAGCTTCGCTAATTATGGTAAAGGCACCGCTGATTAAAGCTTGACACGCAATAAACGCAGCCAATGCCGACATAATAATTCCCGTTAATCTAAACCACTCTGGCATCATCATAAAAAATGGATTGACTTCAGGACCAATTATTTGCGGATGAGAAATCACCCACGCCGCTTGCCCCAAATAATTGATAATCAAGCAGCTCTTTACATATCCCCAAGAAATACGAATATTTTTCAGTCCGCAGTGGCCTAAATCAGAATAAAGTGCTTCAGCCCCTGTTGTGCACATAAAAATAGCACCTAAGATAACTAGTGCATCGGGCGCTTCAATAATAAATCTTATCGCATACATAGGATTAAAAGCGGCTAACACATTCAAATGCGGCAATAATCGATACAGTCCTAAAATACCCAATGTTGAAAACCAAATCAGCATGCCAACGCCAAAAAATCGTCCTAAGGAGCCCGTGCCAAAAGGTTGGATAAAAAATAGTACTGCAATTAAAAGTAAGGTGACTGGAATGATTGGAATACTAGAATAAATAACATTTAGTCCTTCAATTGCAGTGATAATGGTAATAGCAGGTGTGATAGCGCCATCGGCTAGTAACGCTGCTGCCCCAATAATTGCAATAATAAATGTCCACTGGTAACGCCGCCGAATTAAAGCATATAAGGATAAAATTCCTCCTTCACCTTTATTATCGGCTCGCAATGTGATAATCACATATTTTAAGGTAGTTTGAATAGTCAATGTCCAAATTACACAAGACACGGCGCCCAAAATATAGAAAGGGTTTGCCCATTGATTATTAGGTAAACCATGAATGATAGACTTTAGCACATATAGCGGCGATGTACCGATATCCCCATAGACAATACCAATGGCACTAATAATACCCACAATTCCGACTGGAATTTTATGACTTGAGTTGTTCATTTTCGTTTAAATCAAAACATCCTTGTTATAACTAGCATAATATCGAGGATGCAAATAATATCGCGTTAGTAAGTTTTGTTGCTATATTATTCAATTATCCAAAAAATACAAATAATAATTAACCGTTGCATAAAATTTGTGACAGTTAATACTAAATTACATCTTTCCTTAAAATAATTAACTATATCTTTATGAAAATAATGGATATTTTCTAAATTATTAATTCTAATAATCATCATTAATACAGATATTTTATTGGTGCAACTATATGAATAATAATGGTTGTTGTTTTTTTACTTCCATTATATCTTTTTAGGAAAAAATTAAGTAAATCGAAATAGTTTAGTATTCTGCTCTGTGTCATCTGACAAGATGTTTTCCATCTAGCTTTTATCAAATGAATAAAAGAATCTGTGTTTTTAATAACACAAGGTAAACGCACGATTCAATAACTTGTATTTGCGGCACGATATGCAAAGCCTAATCATAGTGAAAATCGCTATGATAAATAAGCTTAAATTAACGACATGAATTGGATTTACGATTATAATGAATAATCCAACTTCAAATTACACCAACATAATAAATTACCTAATTTAAAATAGGCAATGTAAAGAAATTTATGAATAAAAAAAATAACAATCAATATCCTATAGAAAGTTATCTTAATAATCTATCACCAAAACCGAATTGGCTATTATCTATCATACAAAAATTGGTCCCCTTTTCTATGATTTGGGTAAGTCTTGTATTAATGTACGGGGTCATTTGTATGTACACCAATATGATGGGGCAAGATGAGTTTTATCGTTTTATCTTTTTTTTACAAAGTCCTTTTGTGATTGTACTTAATTGTATTGCCTTGCTAGGAGCAATTTACCATTCAATACACTGGTTTAATTTAGCCCCAAATGTAGTTTTTTCGGCTAATTCAACTAAAACAACCAAGTGTTACCTACTTACAGCAGGTTTATGGTTCGTTTCGATCATCATTTCAATTTGCTTACTGTTATTTATTTTAAGATAAACGGTCTTTACATCATGAAAAATCAACAAATCCAAACACAGCACTTAGAACAAAAAAAGCAAGGAAAAGTAGCAAAAGGATTGTTTGCTTTAGGAGGAATATGGGCAGCAATTTTTTCGCCAGTGATTATTATCATAATGGTTTATATTATTCCTTTTGGTGATGCAACAACGCGTTCTTATATCTTAAAAATAGCAAATACAGAAGTAGGGAAACTATTCTTATTTTTGATGATATCTCTACCTATTTGGTGTGGATTACAACAGATATTAACGATATTACATCAATTTAATATTTACCCTAAACGTGAAAAAATACTAACTTATGGGCTAGCTCTTGCCTGGACTTTACATGCAATTTATATTCTTTTTATACGAATATAAATCAAATAAAAAAAAGGGTTATTTAATAAATAACCCTCAGTTAGAACGGTAAAGATCAGTAATAACTAATTTGCCTACTAATTTGAGTTTGTTTATCACTTTGATCGACTTTCACTTTACTGGCTGTAAGCCAATCGTTTTTATCATTAAACGTTAAAAATTGAGTCATATAATTTGCAACATTCTTACCACTTGACCAATAAGAAGTTTGTATTGAGCTTAAACGGTGATTATTATCTAACTGATACAAAAAATCATTTTCATTTTTCATATTGTTACTAAATTGATACAAAACTTTAGCCAATTGCTGTTGCTGGTAAGCAAAAGTATAAGATGAACCACCATTTTGATCTACACCAGTAAATTTTCCTTTTTCATCAACACCTTTAACTTTCCATTGTACATTTTTACTAATTAGACAATTATTCGCATCATACTGATAGCTGTCAGTTTCAATAAAGATAAAATCAACTGCTTTTTTGGCTTGTTGCGATTCAACAATTTTACCTTGGCTATCGGTTTTAAATTGAATGATACTATTTGTTCTATCTTCCACATCTTCAATAATATTTTCCCATCCAACATTGGTTTTTTGCAGATGTTCTGAATAAACGCGTTGATTTTCGTTTGAAAACAGCTCATATTGACTCTGTCTTATCAGTCCATTCGAGTCATAATCTAAGGTATGCTTAGCAGTAGAACTGATACTATTTCCCTTATCAAGTTTAGTTGCTATAGTGCGTATTTCTTGCTTAATACCTTTGGTTGGCAAATCAATATAATCTAAAATTTGAAAAATATAGTTATTGGCTGAAACCAAATTCTCAGCAGGATTATCGTTACAAGTCAAAGCGGTGGCATTTAACGAAATTAACGATAAGCATGGTGTGAATAAAAAAGGTAAAATATATTTATGCATGATTATCCTATAAAATGAATTAATTTATTAATCGTGTTATCAACTTGAAGTAATTTAATTATCGACATAGCGATGACTTTTTCCCATTAATAAAGCATCGGTCCAATCGACTTGTTCTTCTACTTTTGCCTCATTTTTATCTTTATTATTTACCATATCTGCATGAATAAATGTTTTATTTTTAGGTTTAAGTGGTTTATCTAAAAACGAAAGTAACGTTTTGGTATATTCATTTTGCGCAGAATAAAAGATCTTTTCTCGCGAGCCTTGCTCGACAATTTTACCCTCTTTCATCACAACCACTTGATGACACATTGAATAAACTAAGGCTAAATCATGACTAATAAATAGATAACTAAGCTGGTGCTTTTGCTGTAATGATTTGAGTAAATGAATTATTTGTTTTTGAATCGTATGATCTAAAGATGACGTAGGCTCATCTAGAATTAACAATTCAGGTTTTAAGATTAAAGCTCGCGCAATCGCTATTCGTTGACGTTGTCCCCCAGAAAACTCCGTTGGATAGCGGTATCGCATATTAGGATCAAGCCCGACTTCTTGCATTATATCGATTAATGCCTGCTCTTGTTCTGCTTTAGTCAATTTTTTATGAGTCGTTAAACCTTCACAAATAATCTGTTCTATATTAAAACGAGGATTGAGTGACGAAAATGGATCTTGGAATACCACTTGGATTCTGCTACGAAATGGCAGTAATTTTTTTCCCGTCAAATGTTGTATTGGATAACTATCAAATAAGATATCACCGTGTGATTTTATCAAACGCAACACCGCTAATGCGGTAGTTGTTTTACCCGAACCTGACTCCCCAACAATGCCAACTGTTTCACCTTGATGCACAGTAAAACCAACATTGTCGACAATTTTCTTTTTCTGGCTACTTAAAAGTCGTTTTTTAGTAGTCACTTCAACATCAAGATGATTAACATTCAATAATATTCCGGGTGTATCAGGTAATGGAACAGGATCGCCACTCGGTTCTGAATTAAGTAATGTTTGCGTATATGCATGTTCCGGCCGTAAAAAAATACGCTGCTTATTATTATATTCAACAATGTCACCTTGCTGCATAACAGCAACTTTATCGGCTAATTTTTTGACAATACCTAAATTATGAGAAATGAATAACATACTCATGTTTAACTCATTTTTTAGCTCTTTAAGTAACTGAATAATCTGTGCTTGTACTGATACATCTAATGCGGTTGTAGGTTCATCAGCAATCAATAATTTAGGATGAGTCAAAATTGCCATCGCAATCATCACTCGCTGCCGTTCGCCGCCAGACAATTGGTGGGGAAGAGCTGACAATTTATTTTTTGGATCTTTTATTCCAACTCGATCAAGGTATTGTAAAATTTCGCTTCGAGCAGCATTAGCGCGCATACCCCGGTGCAAAGATAATACTTCGTACAACTGTTTTTCTACCGTGTGTAGTGGGTTAAGCGATACCATGGGTTCTTGGAAAATCATACTGATTTGATTGCCGCGAATCTGACGAAGTACTTTATCAGGTGCATGTAGTAAAGATTGATCTTCAAACACAATATCACCGGTAGGGTAAGACACTAAGCTTTTAGGTAGCAAACGCAAAATAGACAAAGCGGTCACACTTTTACCCGAGCCTGACTCACCGACTAATGCTAGGGTTTCTTGCTCGTGAATATCAAAACTTATATTATTTACCACTTGCAATAATGTGTTACTTTCATGTTTAAAAGCAATACTTAAATCCTCAACAGATAGTAAAGGAGAACTCATCGATACCCTCCTTTGTTAGGATCGAATGCATCTCTAACTGCTTCTCCAATAAAAATAAGCAGCGAAAGCAAAGTAGCAATAATCAAAAATGAACTAATACCAAGCCATGGAGCCTGCAAGTTATTTTTTCCTTGTAACAATAAACGCCCAAGTGAAGGGGAATCAATAGGCAAACCAAATCCCAAAAAATCAAGCGAGGTTAAAGTAGTAATTGAACCACATAAAATAAAAGGTAAAAATGTCAATGTTGCTACCATTGCATTAGGAAGAATATGACGAAACATAATTTTAACATCACCGACTCCCATGGCTTTAGCTGCACGTACATAGTCAAAATTACGTGTTCGTAAAAATTCAGTTCGTACAATACCCGATAAAGCCATCCAACCAAATAGTACCGTGATGGCCAATAACCACCAAAAATCAAGGGGCAAAATACTGGCAAGAAGAATAATGACAAACAACTCTGGTAATCCACACCAAATTTCAATAAAGCGTTGTCCGATTAAATCAATTTTACCACCGTAATAACCTTGTATAGCCCCAATAATTACCGCAATAATTGTGGTAAAAACGGTCAGTAAAATGGCAAAAAACATCGAAATACGAAAACCATATAAAATATTAGCAAGCACATCAAAACCTGCATCAGTTGTCCCTAACCAATGCGACGCTGAAGGTGGGGTTGGAAACGTCGTTGGCGTGTCATAAATTAACGTATTATAACTATAGCGAAAAGGTGCCCATAAAATCCAACCATTAGATTCTATTTTTTGTTGTACTTTTGGATCTAAATAATTTGTTTGAGTGCTAAATTGTCCACCAAATTCAGTTTCGGGATAAAAGTGAAAAATAGGCGAATAGTAGTTATCTTGGTATTTGATAAAAATCGGTCTATCATTGGCGATAAAATCAGAAAACAAGCTAATAACAAACAACAAAGAAAACAGCCAAAGCGAATAGTATCCACGTCGATTATGTTTAAATCGTTGCCAACGTTGCTGATTAATAGAATAATGGCTGTTCATCAGTTGCGTGCCTCAAAGTCAATGCGTGGATCGATTATCATATAAGATAAATCAGATAACAGTTTGGCAATTAGCCCAATTAACGTAAATATATATAGTGATCCAAAAATGACTGGGTAATCACGTTGAATAATGGCTTCATAGCCTAATAGCCCAAGCCCATTGAGTGAAAAAATAATTTCGATCAATAACGAACCGGTAAATAAAATGCCAACAAAGGCAGCAGGAAAACCTGACACAATTAATAGTGTCGCATTACGAAACACATGTTTATATAAAATTTGTCGTTCACTTAAACCTTTTGCTCTTGCGGTAATCACATATTGTTTACGAATTTCATCTAAAAATGAATTCTTAGTTAGCATAGTCAATGAAGCAAAACCACTAATAACCATCGCAATAGTCGGTAGGCAAATATGCCATGCGTAATCTTTTACTTTTCCCCAAAAATCGAGTTGCTCAAAATGCGTTGAAACTAACCCACGCAATGGAAAAATATCCCAATAACTACCGCCCGCAAATAATATTATTAACAATACAGCGAGTAAAAAAGCAGGTATTGCATATCCTATAATGATTAATGTACTTGACCAAAAATCAAATGCCGAGCCATCTTTAACAGCTTTTTTGATACCTAAAGGAATTGAAATAAGGTAAACAATCAACGTGCTCCAAAGACCAAGCGAAATCGAAACCGGTAAACTTTTAGCAATTAAACCTAATACCGATTCACTTTTAAAAAAGCTGTCACCAAAATCAAATAACACGTATTTTTTTAAAGTATCAAAATAACGTTCAATAATGGGTTTATCAAAGCCATACTGTTTTTCAATCATTGCAACAATTTGTGGATCAAGCCCGCGCGCCCCACGATAATTAGACTCATTTTTATGCTGTGATAATTTTACCGCTGCATTATCACCCCCCGGTAATAATGCTTGACCAGAATCTGGACCATTTTCAATCATCGCTAGTGCTTGATCGACCGGACCACCAGGTGCAATTTGTACAATAAAAAAGTTGATCGTTAAAATCACAAACAACGTTGGAATAATCAATAATAAACGACGAATAAGATAATTGAGCATATTAATGTTTCCGATTCTTTGTCAGGTTAGCTGCTTTGTCAGCATCGTACCACCAACTATCGACACCAATAGCGTAAGTTGGCTGAATCGCTGGCTGCCCAAATTTGTTCCAATAAGCATAATAGGTTTTACTGTTATACCACATTGGAATCATAGGATACTCTTGCGTTAAGATGCGATCTAGCGCTCGACCAAGCGAAATTAACTCAGCTTGATTACCAACATTCTTAGTTATTTCATCAATAATACTATCGATTGCTTGGTTATGTAGTCCTGAACCATTCCATGATGAATTGAGATACTCACTACCCCATAAAATCATCAAATCTGATGTTGGATAATTAAACGCATTATAAGTCCGTGGCATCATATCGTAATCGCGTTCACGTAAGCGACGAGTCACTTGAGTGTAATCAAGTGAAACAATCTTCATGGTAATACCTAAACGGGCTAAATTTTGCTGAAAAGGAATAGCATATTTAATATCATCGCCAAGATAGGTAACCAATTCAAACTCAAAAGGCTGATTGGTTGTTGTATTCACTAGTTGACCATTTTTGATGATCCATCCCGCTTGTTTTAATAATTCAGCTGCAGTTAATAAATTATTGCGATTAAAACCCTGACCATCACTTTTAGGCACATAATAAGCATCACCAAACACAGCATCGGGAATAATGTTTTTATACGGCATTAACCACTTTAATTCTTGTTCGCTTGGCTTACCAATCGCTGCATAAATGGTATTTTCGAAAAAACTATAAGGCCTTTTATAACTATCGTAATAAAAAGCGTGATTTAACCATTCAAAATCAAATGCCAGCGTAATGGCTTTACGTACATTAATGTCTTTAAACAGATCTTTTTGCAAGTTAAACGCTAACCATTTGCTATCGGTTGCTGTTTGTACAGATTTTTCTTGTTTGATAATATCCTTGGCATCAAAATACTGCCCCTGATATTGGGTAAACCAATTTTTGGGTTGGCCTTCTCCACGAAAATCATACTCACCGGCTTTAAATGCTTCTAACGAAACACTGCTATCCATATAATACTCAATACGTTTTTCATCAAAATTATTCATTCCCCTATTTACCGGTAAATCCACAGCCCAATAATTAGGGTTACGTTTATACACAACAAATTGCCCCATTTTATAATCGCTAATAAAATAAGGACCACTGCCAACTGGAGGAATAGTTAATGGTTCTGAAAAATTACGATCTTGCCAAAAATGTTTTGGAATAACCGGCAGATTACCAACGAAGGATAGCAATTTTTCACGATCGCTTGCTGGTAGCTCAACGCGCAAATGATAATTATCAATAGCGTTAACACTAATGCCCTGATTATATACTCGATACTGTGGAACACCTTCTGTCATAAATTTATGAAAGGTAAATTCAACATCTTGTGCGGTTATAGGTTTTCCATCTTGAAAACGTGCCTTGGGGTTAATTGAAACTTCAGCCCAACGATATTTGTCGGAATAAGTAATCGAGGTAGCAATAAGCGGATAAAAACTTGTAATATCATCAGCTAAATTTGTGAACAAAGTATCATATAATGATCCTGAGTTTTTTTCGGGGGCTCCTCGACTAGCATAACGATTAAAATTATCAAAAGTACCAATTTCTGCTAATTTAATTATGCCACCTTTTGGCGCATAAGGATTAACGTAATTAACATATTGAAAACCATCGTGATATTTAGGTTCACCTAATAGCGAAAAAACAGTTTGGTGATAAATTTTTTCAGTTACTGGCTTTGGACCAACAAAATCTATTAAGTTATTGTCATTAGATTCATTTATTGAAAGTACATTTGGTGCAGCGTTGCTTTGGGGTATATTTTGTTGATTTTCTTGAGCATTAACCGCTAACGAACACATGACCAACCCACTCATACAACTTGATACAAGTATTGTAGATAATTTTTGTTTGATTTGGTTGATCATCCTAATGCTATTCCTATTCAATTAGCTTAATAAATAGTTTTAAGCTTAACACTTTTATCAAAATTATAGAGTTAATAGACTATTGATAATAATGTTATCTATTTTGCCAAACTTCCATTAAATGAGCAAAATTAAATTATTCAATTTAATCATAAATGCCGACAATAACATCAATCAATTTTCGTTATCATGATAACGTCGCTATATTAAGTTTATTTAGTAAACACTAAAATTAAATAGGGTGTTATATCTTGTGCTATAGCAGTATTTAAATCTCATTATCCATGATCAACCGTAATAATTGATAAAGTTAGCCATAGTACATAATAATTAAAATAACATTTGAAATTAAATAATATTATGGATACAGGTGAAAAGAGTATGTATTTGCCGGAGTCTATTTAGATTGTTAACAATATCAATTGAAATATGTTAATAAGAATAGACGAATCTTTAGTGCGCAAATAACAATAACATTTTGTGCAGTTATTTAACACTAATTTAGTGAGCAACCACAACAATGATAAAAATGATAAGATATTCTATGCAGCTAAATGCGTTATAAAATTTAACAATATGATCAAATACTCAATATAAAAAATTTCGATATCAAAAAATTTCGCGTAAGTTAATATAATTAAAGATTAAAAAATTAGATTTATTAAATTTCATCTACATTATATTAACTTAGCGACCAACCAATAAAATGAACCGGTAATATTATTAATAAAGACTTAAATCAGATTGCCAAAGAATATAGGGATCATAATCATCATCACCATTCGGTAAAGCACCTGTCAGTGGCGTTTGTAAAAAGTCAGTTTCATTTAATTGATTATTATCAATATATTCAATCTTCCATATCAGTAAATCTTTTCTATTTTCGGGTTTATCTAAATTACTTGTGATATGAGATAAAGCGTTGTGATAAATGATTTGCCGCCAACACTCATCAGTATTTTTAATACAATATTTAATACTAATTGGTTGGTATTTTTTACCCTCTTTGATTAAAACAGGAACCGCTTTTTGTTCTTGATCATCAACAAAAAAAGACAAAAATAAATCATTAGCTAATTGAGCTTTATATTCAGTAAATTTAGGATTACTGGAGGATGAAGGCTGTTTTTTAAAACTTTCTTGTAGTGAATCAGCATAACTATAACTAATACATGTCATAAACAAGAAAAATACTGATATGAATTTTTTCATAAGATATTCCTTTTGTTAGATTAGTAAAATAATTGAA
>CALYPO010000041.1 GCA_945276085.1 uncultured Gilliamella sp. | reverse complement strand
AAACTAACGTACTACTAATACTGAAGTCTGAGCGCCTCGTACCACGCCCGATGCATTGGATCCTAAAAGGTGAGTGGTAATATTTGGTCGCCTTGATCCTAAAATAATAAGATCAGGTTTGATTTCGTCAGCTAAAGCTAGAATTTCATCTCGTGGATTACCAAAAGCAATTGAAAATGATAAATTTTCACGCGGTAAATTAATCGAATCAATTAACCTGTGTAGTGCTTGCTCGGTTTGTACGGTTGCTTGATCTTTAAATTCATCAAATCCAAATGAATAGGCATTAACTATGGCCGATGCGACAGGTAAAGTATGAAAAAAAATAACTTTGGCATTGGATAATTTCGCTAAACATTCTAAATGCGGAATGACTTTTTGGGTTAATTCGTCCTCAAGGATATCAATAGGAACCAAAATTTTTTTATACATAACTGTTACCTCGCTGTGTAAAAATTTATAACTTACCTATTTTTTTTAATAGCTCTTGATTCATTCATCATACTCGCTTTTAATTGATTAACGAATGATTTTTTGCATCAAAATCACTTCCTTAGCTGAATTAAGGTTATGAGGCTTGCACAGTTGAAATCCAAGTTTTCGATACAAAGCAACGACATCTGTCATTGCCGATAAAATGTTGGTATAAACTTTTTCATAACCAAGTAATTTTGCTTGTTGCACAGCAAGTTTAATCAACTCTTGGCCAATACAAAGTTGTTTATATTCATTTTTTACATATTTATGTATTAATTCAGCAGTGGAATTATCATAATGGCGAAGACCAATACAACCTGCAATGCTTGCCGAAGTCGAAACACCGATGTGAGCAAGTATTAACATTCCTTTAGGGTATAATGCAGTGTGTACAATGGATTTAAATGCATTCTCCATAGTTAACGTGTACAAACTTGGACAAAAAAGATTAGCATATTCAGAAAAAAGTTGTTTCCCTTGTTCAAAATCACATGCTGTTTTAGCAATCTTATAAGTAACTAAAGGCATAAGACATTTCCTGAGCATTTACAATGACTGTTCAATAAACTTACACCTATTTTTCGATTAAATCATATTCATTATTTTTATTAATGCCATAGGTAACGTCATTGTTATAACAGTGTAGATGTTACTTTAAACTTTAAGCTGGTTTAGTTAATTGATTGTTAAATAATAAAGCGATAACATAATAAACAATCAATGGTTGGTGATAATTACTTAGTTAACTCTCTAAATCATAAGTCGTTATCATTATCTACGTATGATCGAATTAAAATTGGAGGCATATGACTAATATCATTTACAGATGTAATATTAAACCCACATTAACACAAGCTATTACGCTATATAATAATTGCAGTTTAGGTGAACGCCGCCCTATTGATGATCATAAGCGGTTTCAAGCTATGTTAGATAATGCAAATCTAATTGTTACTGCATGGGATAAGGATACCCTTGTTGGTATTGCCCGTTGCTTAACCGATTTTGTTTATATTACTTATTTAGCTGATCTTGCAGTTGATAATAGATACCAAAAACAAGGTATTGGTAAACAATTAATCAAAGAGGTACAAAATTATACAGGTTTAGATTGTGCGATTACTTTGCTGGCAGCACCGCAAGCGGTAGAGTATTACGGTCATATCGGTTTTAATTGCCATCCCTCAGCTTGGATAATAAAAGAAGAACTTAAATGAGAATAATCTTAGCATCAACGTCACTTTCTCGAAAAAAAGTATTAGAAAAGTTAGCTATTGCTTTTCAATGTGTTCCACCTATTTGTGATGAAACGCCATTACCGAATGAATCAGCAGAACAACTAGTCATACGCCTATCAAAACTTAAAGCACAATCATTAATAACTCAATATCCTAATTGTTTAATCATAGGATCTGATCAAGTGGGAGTTTTAGAGGATAAAATTGTTTGTAAACCCCATACTGTTGAAAACGCCCGCCAACAATTACGTAACAGTAGTGGTAAATCCTTCTATTTTTACACGGGTATGACGGTTATTAACACCGCTAGTGGACAATCGAACACAATATGTGAACCTTTTAAGGTGACGTTCCGCCATTTAACCGATGCAGAAATTAATGCCTATATAGCAAAAGAAATGCCACTACAATGTGCCGGAAGCTTTAAATGCGATGAATTAGGGATTACGTTATTTGATAAGTTAGAAGGTGATGATATTAATTCATTGGTGGGATTGCCACTATTAAAGCTCAATAAAATCATGATAGAAATGGGCTGCAATCCACTTTTCATGTAATACACATATTTTATGTTATATATGCAAACTATTCGACCAATCGACCAGCTGCCATTTTCATTATTTTTTGGCTATAATTTGCAACATCATGGTCATGTGTCACAATTAATAGCGCTGTTCCTTGCTGATGAATTTCGGTTAATAGTTGCATAATTTCAGTCGAGCTTTCGTCATCTAAATCACTTGTGGGTTCGTCAGCAATCACGATTTGTGGCTGACAAATCAAAGCACGTAAAATAGCAATACGCCGCATTTCACCACCAGACATATTTGCTGGATAAGCATCTTGCAGATGGCTCACGTTTGCTTTCTCTAACAGTTGTTGTGCATAAGTTAGGCTTGTTTGATTGGCGCGCTTAGTTAGATAAAAAGGTAATCGTATATTTTCAAGCGCAGTCAAATTAGGTAATAAACTACTGCCTTGAGGAATATAACCAATATTCTGATTTCGAAATGCTGAAACTTGCTCATCATTAAGTTCAAAAAGATTAGTATCATTAATGGTAATTTTGCCCTGAGTTGGCGTCAGTAACCCTGCAATCATATTAAGTAAAGTCGTTTTACCACTACCGGATTTACCCATAATACAAACAAAATCACCCTGTTCCATATTGAAGCTAATATTATCCACAGCTGAAAAAGTTTGTTGTGCGCGACGATAATCTTTTCGCAGATTTTTAACGCTAAGTAACATTATTCCCCCTCTCTTAAAGTGCTGTAAGTATCAAATTTAGTCATAGATAAGGCAGAATAAATACAAGATAGCGGACCAATAATCACTGTGAGAATAAACACAATTACGGCATATATTATTGCATCAAATAACGAAATATTGACACATGGCAAACCAATTGATTGACAAATTAATAAACTAAAAGCATAAATCAATATAGCAGCAATCACAATGCCAGCAATACCACCTAATGCACTAATTATTAATGACTCTTTTAATAACATTTTAATCAAATCACGGCGTGATGCCCCAAGTATGCGTAATAAACTGATCTCGCGTTTACGTTCGTTTAATGAGGATGAAAAAATAACAAAGATCACAATAATAGCTAACACCCAAAAAATAGCCGATAAACTGTACACAATAGTTGAAAATCCACTTAACCATTTTGCAATATTACTTAACATACCTTTAGTCATGACAAAATCGATATTATAGTCCATAGCAAATTTTGGCATGATTTGATTGATAATATCTTTAGGTTGATAGTCATGATTTACTTTAATAAAGATAGAAGAAGCATAATCAGTAAAATGATCAACATCACCTTCTATTAATTTAGCCTCTTTCATTAGTTTTTGCGCAGCTGACATTGTCATAAAAACTGAAGTGTCAAAACCCATGCCTGTGCTATCCATTTTAGCTGCTATTTTAAAAGGCTGATTGAAAAATAGGATCTCATCACCTACTTGTGAAGTAATTTTAGCACCTACAACAACTTGATTGTCGGTTAATGGCTGGCTTAGTTGGGTTTGTAACCATGGTTTAATAACAAAATCACTTTGCTCATCAAAGCCAATTAATTGTACTTTAGTCGTACAACATCCCGCATTCAATGAAGCAATAAAAAGCTGCGGTGAAATAGCTTCAATCCCTTTAATATTTTTAATTTTATCAATTAAATCCACTTTTAGATAAAAACTACTTGGCTCACCCCGTAATAAAGCAACTTCCATATTCTTTTCATAACCATAAGGCACAATAAGAATATCAGCCCCTAACCGATCGGCCATGCCTGAAATGCCTTGACTAAGATTTTTCATTAATACACTGCCACCAAATAGTGTGGCTGAAAAAAGGGTAATAACAATAATCAAACAACAACTACGAAAAGGTCGTCTTTGAATATTTTTCCATGCTAAATGAGAAATAGTAATCGGCTTTTCTTGCATGTTAATTTCCTGCAATTATTGAGCTCTTTATTTATCTATTAATATTTATAATGATAAATTCTAAGCGTTAACTTGTTTAAACTAGTCATAATTTTGCTAGCTTATTTGTTACTCGTATCTTTTGGATATTTTATTTAAATAGACTAAATTGATGATTGATACCACAAATGATAATCCAGAGAGTAAAACCAAAGCAGGTTTAGCGCCCATATTGCATCGCATCATTTCGTTAGGGCAAACACCAATTAAAATAGTTGGAATCGCGGCTGCTAATAACGAGATGCAAGCTAATGACATTGTTAATCCCATACGAACAAATATCGTGCGGCTAAATAGCATTAAAACTCCAATGGCTATGACTAAACTACCGATGCCAAGTTCTGCTCTTAACGTCCAAAAACATCTCATAATTTTAGCGGGTGCACTATGCATATGTTCACTACCTGCTGCTTGGCTCATTGCATCAACCGGCATAGCTGAAGGTTCTGGTAAAGGGCAAACAGGTAAAATATACATTGGAAACAATATCAATAATACGCCTAGCATGATAAAAAACAGGGATGAAATCATGCGATTTTTCATATAATAAACCTCATTTAATGGTTAATTATCAATAATACTTGCCACTTTACCGTGTTCAAGTACAACTGTAGTTTGAGCATGCCGAGATACCTCAGGTGAGTGAGTCACCACTATAATAGTGCTCCCTTCTTCATGCAGTTGATGTAATAAATTCATAACCATTGCTTCATTGTTTTCATCTAAATTACCGGTTGGTTCATCGGCTAAAATTAGTTTAGGATAGTTAATTAATGCTCGAGCAATACAAACACGTTGCTGTTCACCGCCTGATAATTGTCGTGGTAAATGTTTTGCTCTGGCCGCTAAACCAACGCGCTCTAGAGCCTGTAATGCTTCTTTTTCGTCAACCATACTGTGATAATACTGCGCTACCATTACGTTTTCTAACGCTGTTAAGTATGAAACCAGATGAAATTGTTGGAAAATCAATCCAATTTTATCACGACGGATTTCGGTCAACTGGGGTAGAGAAAGCTGGGTAATATCTTGCCCATCAAAAATTACTGAGCCTAATGACGGTTTATCCATACAACCGATAATATTCATCAATGTCGTTTTACCACTACCTGAAGGTCCCATAATAGATAACCATTTACCTTCCTCAACAGCTAAATTCACGTCTGAAAGTGCATGTAGTGAGCCATATATTTTTGATACATTCTTTACTTCGAGTATATTCATACTTAGATCCTATTCACCTCGCAATACGAGTGCGGGTTCAACTTCAAGAGCACGTTTTACCGGAATTAAACATGCTATTACCGTAACAAGAGCAGAAATAATAATTGTTGTTGGAATAAGATAAAACTCAATAATTATTGATCGCCCAAAGACATTAGTACTAATAACTTGTGCAAAAACAAGCCCACAAACTACACCTATCATGCCACCAATGATACCTAATACCAACCCTTCAGCTAAAAACTCTTTCGCTATGCTTTGATTATTTGCCCCAATTGCTTTTTTGAGTCCAATTTCTTTACGGCGCTCCATCACAACAGTCATCATCGTTGTCGCAACGCAAATCATAGTAAGCACTAACACCACAAAAGTGACCAAATAAAGTAATGATGAGAGTTTACCTAAAACTGAAGACTCTGATTGTGTTACCCATTTTATTAAATGGGGATCGATAGTATTAATGTGGCTTTTGATTGTTTCAACATAGTGTTTTAATTCTGCTTCAGTAGCAGTTATACTCACTTCAACCACTTCAGCCTGATCGGATTCTTCAAGTAGCACTTCTAAATCATGTAAATCAATAAATATAAATCCATCTTCAGCTCGCCCTGTTTTAATAATACCTGTAATTTTAAGATCTTCATCAAAGCGCGAATCTTGTTTAGATTTACCCGAAATCGGCATCGTACTGCCAATTTTCAGTTTGGTAAAATTAGCAATATCGGTACCAATCATGATTTCATTCGGATTTTTAGGTATGCTTCCTTCGATTTGCCAATAAGGGCTAGTTTTGGTCACTTGTTCGAAGTTAGTACCCACAATGGTATAAGGATGCTGATTGCTACGAATAGCATCATAACGGAAAGGCGTGACGCCTAAAAGCTTGTCTTGAGGAAGTAAATTTACTGCTTGTTTCACATCAGCAAGTGGCATAGTCGGTTGATTATTAGCGGGCATAAATAATAAATTTGCGCCATAAGAACGAAACTCTTGCCCCATTTGACGCGGAATATCATAGCATAGTGTTATCATTCCAAGTAAAACAGTAGCACCAATAGCAACCCCTAGCAATGCAATCATAATTCGCGATCGGCGACGAATGAGTGAGCTAAAAATGGTTTTGATAATAAAGCGTCTATTTTTATTCATCATAAGCGACTTACCTTTGTTTTTATCGACCATGTAATACATCTGTTGGACGTAAAAACATCATTATTCGTAAAGCGGGTAAACTACCGACAAAGGTAATTAAACCGACCATAATTAATACTAACGGAATAATAATCATTTTCGGCTCGACAAATGAACCAAATACCGTGTGACCAATAATTTGAGCAAACCCCAAGCCAATAAAGTAACCAAAAACTCCACCTAACAAGGCAATAATCAATATTTCAGTTAATATCAGCATTGCGACCGCTGTATTTGTTGCCCCTAATGCTTTAAGTAAACCAATTTCAGTGCTTCGCTCAATAACATTGGCAGTAACTAAATTTGAAATCGCCAACGCCGAACAAATTAACGATAAAATGGTTAATAGCAACATAAGTAATTGTGTTTTTTGCAGTATAGAACCTTCAGATTCAGCGACTTGCATAATCGCTTTAACCCGAACATCAGGCATTAATTCTTCAAGTTGATAAGCAATTGAACTAATGTAAGCGGTACAATACCAAGTATCCCATTCAGTTCTTGATAAACTATTTGGATCTTGTGCTGCTTTACGTGCCAATTCGTTTTCTGGTGTGGTTAATGCACTCACTTCAACTCGTTCAACAAGCCCTTCTTTATTTGCTAACTTTTGGACCACCGGCAGGGAGACATAGAGCTGTGAATCTTCTACGCCACCACTGTGGAAAATATTATTAACTGTTAACGTTAATGAATTATTTGTTTGTGGAGAGGTAATATTGATGGTATCACCTAACTTTAAATTCCACTGTTTAGCGACAGTTTCGCCCACCATGACACCTTGTAAATTATCATCTTTCATGGTGTTACCTTCAATTGTCCACCATGATTTCATGGCTAACATACCGGTATCAACTTCATCCCCAGTTGGAATAGTCAGGTGTTTATTAAACCAAGTGCCCACAATGGTAATAGGTTTACCATTCAAATTGGCTTGAGCTGTAAGATAGGGAGCAAAATCGACAATGTTATAAGCCCAGAAGATCATCTTAATTTTGACTAAATCA
The DNA here is from genome assembly GCA_945276085.1 of uncultured Gilliamella sp. Classification (GTDB taxonomy): domain Bacteria; phylum Pseudomonadota; class Gammaproteobacteria; order Enterobacterales; family Orbaceae; genus Gilliamella. The sequence goes on along the minus strand of CALYPO010000041.1, from coordinate 4,427 downwards.
TCTTGTTTAATGTACTGCATAGCTTGTTGTTTGCCATTATTATCGTCGAGTTGGTACATTTCACTAACAAGCGCTGTTCCGCGAGGGACAATATTTAAATTAGCACCATAAGCCTTTAACTCTTGATTCACTTTATCACCAACATCAAACATAACATTTAACATGGCTGTTGCAAGTGAAACACCGAGTGCTACTGTCAAAGCAATTAAAAATAATTTCTTTTTTTGACGCACTAATACACTAATTAACATTCTGCGAAACATAAACTCTTCCTTTGGTAACCTTTACTTAAAGCGTGCTTTTTCCGCTTCTAGGTTTGCGGGACGAATAACCATATTCCCATTAATAATTTCATACTTAAGTGGAACAGGATTACAACCACCTGAAAAACCAATCGTTGCAATATTCATCACCACATCACATAAAATACAGACAACTTGATTACCGCGTTGATAGTAACCACTTGCACCGCAAATATCACAGGCATCAAAACCCACACCATAGGCGTTTTCGCTTTTTTTAATCACAATAAAACGAACTAATGTACCATCGGTAGCCTTGTAACCATATCGATGTAAATTACCATCATTGACATTATCTAATGGAATAACAATTAAACCATCGGCATTAGGGGAAACTGGTTCAGCAGGCGTAAGTTCAACACCTTTTTCAAAAATGTAACGTGCTCTTGTTACCGTATAAGCAGTTATTGCTGCACCAGCAATTAGTAATAACGAAGTACGTCTATCACTACGTAACTGTGCGTTAAGTTTACGAATTTGCGCTGGATTGCTGCCAACTAATGACGTTGTTTTGGATTGGATATATAACGCTATGGCTAATAACAACACTATTGCCATAAAAATAAAGATAAAGAAATTAACGTGACCTAATACAAAAATCACCAATTCCATCATCCATTTTTGTGGTTTAATAAATCGCCTTACAATTAAAATTTGGATCAGATTGATACTATTTTGAATCGTAAATATAAGCAAAGCGATCAGAATCGTTGTTTGAACGAATTTATTGGATAAACGCCTACATAGACGGAAGGTAAATACAGCGATTAATCCAGCAATGAGTAAAGCAAAGCAATAACCAACCCATTTGAATAAATAATCGTTATTAAAGATAGACTCCATCCCAACTGAAAATTCAAAGGGATAAAGCATTAAATTCGGTAAAAATTGTGCAGCAATTAATCCAATAGCAAGCACAGATAGTAGGGTAAATAAAATTTTGCCGAGCTGGCAATTGATTGGTGTTTTTAGTATTGCGCAGATAAACAACGGTATCGCAATTATCATCCACAAGGTGATGATGCCAAGGTCATAAAACTCACGAACAGCAAAACCTGTATTTCGCTTCAAAATAGCATAAATTAATGCTGCAAGTAGTCCTATTATAAAACCGAAGGTAAAAATTTTGTTATTATAATTAGGTATTGCTCTAACTATCATCGCACTTAACAGTGCTAATACAACAATGGGAACAAAAGTATTATCGGTGATTTTTATAAGGTATTGAAGCATATTAATTGCCTAATGGTTACAACCTATTATGGCGAGTTAAAACCTCGCCATAATAAATACTACAAAATATTAAGTATAACTGATACTATTTTTTAAATATCACTACCATGCTCGAGGAATATAATCAAAATCCCAAGAAACTTCAATTGGTTTAGTCCAAAAACGTCCTTCGACTCCGGTTTCTTTATCTACATGCAATAAATAACCTTGTTTTTCTGGATTTTCGATAGTAAATGTGACTTTATATTTACCTGCACCATCAAGTTTAATATTGTTACCATAATGCGGACCATCTGATGCGTTCATTGGCATAAAGTTACCTTCGATGGCTTTATCACTACCTTGTTTTTGGATCTTATATTTAACCGTTAAGTAAGGAACAAAATCGCCAACACCATAACCAAGTTTATTGCCTTCTGCTGCTGAAATATCTGCTTCAATGTGCATATCAGATTTTGATGCAGGTAAACCACCCATGCCAGCTGGCTCCATATCTACAGGTTGAAAATAAACCGCACCAATATGTAATGGTCCAACTGTCACTTCATCACCGATTGGAAACTCTTCAAAACCTTTTTGTTCACCTGGAGCAGGTGCTGCTGCATACGCAACAGATGATAATGCAAGTATTGACGAAATACCCGCAACTAGTACTAATTTTTTCATTGAAAACTCCTTTACTTTTATTTAATTACTTATCATTAAAGCAATCACTACTTTCTTTGCTATTTAAATTGACTTCGAAATATCATTAATCAACATCTAACCAACTTTTAAGCAACAAATTAAATGGATCAAACGTTTTGTTTATTATGTTTAGCTTTTAAATAAACCACTGATATGATAACAACTAATATCATAAATATTTGTGGTATTAACGTTTCAATGGTTGGATAAATCCCTAAAATATCGATTGAATGCACAAAATCAACCGGCGTTACAGGAATTATATCGGCTTCTTGTAACTCTTTTACTCCACCTCCAGCAAAAGCTATAGCCATAATATACATTAGTGTACTTGTGCCAATAAAAAATGGTCTAATTGGTAATTTCATGGTACCAAAACGAATTAGCATAAAGATAATAGCAAGCACAATACAACCTACAGCTAAACCATACCACACCATATCCATATGATCTTTAGCTTCAGCCAACATTGCTTGGTAAAATAAAATAGTTTCAGCACCTTCACGGAAAACAGCTAAAAAGGCGGCAAATCCCAATGCAAAACGACTACCCGATGAAACTGCCGTTTGCACTTTACCTTCAACATAGTTTTTCCATGCTTTTGCTTCAGCCTTTGAAAACATCCAATTACTGACAAAAAATAGCACGACGGTGGCAAGTAACATTGCAACACCTTCTATCATTTCTTGATTAGCGCCACTAATATCAAAAATAGAGTGAAGCGCAATTGCCGCTAAAACACTGGCAAATATTGCAAATAACGAGCTCATGTAAACAACTTTAACCATAGGTAAGTTGCCTGAACGCACTAAATAGGCCGATATAGCAGCAATAACTAAAATAGCCTCTAATCCTTCACGGAAAATAATAATAAATGAAGCTAATAAAATACTCCAACCGCTCTCTTTTTTACCATCGAGCTCATTGGCATCTTCATGTAGCATTTTTAATAAAACGTCGATTTCTGCTCGTACTGTTTTATTTGGTGCACCATCAGTCATTAAACGTTTTATTTTAGCAAATTGGTATTCGGTATCGGTACCACGTTTGCCAGAAATATATGACATCACAGCCCTTTCGACACCATGCTTTTCATAAAAACCAAAATAGGCGTTATTTACGCGCTCTTTTGCTCTATCACTGTCTTTCATAAAATAGATATCGTAGGAATCATTGAGTATGCTATCCATTTCATCAATGATAGCATTCCAGCTTTGATATTTTTTTTCAGCAGCGTAAGAAGAGGGAGCAAAAACAATCACACTTGTAATTATCAACAATACTACTGCAAGAAATCGTTTCACTTTTTATTCCTTTTATTTTCCTAGTAACATAATACCAATTGGTTTACTATTTTCAGGCAATTGCAACGCTTGGGATATGGCATCTGGTTTAATAGAATGGATATATCTGGCGCTTAATTTTAACGCAGCAGCACTAAGGTAGATGTTTTGACTCATTGCACCCACAGCTATTTGGGCAAAATCATTAGCTTGATCTGCTGGCGTATCTGCAAGGGAGTTTTGATCGAACACAAAAATTAAAGAATAAGCTGCACGCTTGGTAAAGTTTTGCATCGCAATATCGGCACGGATGTCTTTATTATTAATTTCACGTAAATATTGACCATCCCATTCATATAAAAAGGTCCCTTTTTCACTAGCAACATACAAACGAACATAAGGCGCTTTACCATTCGCCATTGGTACCGTCCACCCTGTTTTACCACGATTTAAGCCACTTGCAGCCCAAAGCACTGTGGATAATTCATCATCGGATAAATTACCTATAGGAAAACCACCACCGGGGGTTGAAGCTCGTTTTTTTAGACTTTCAAATAGCCCCATTCCATCTTTGGTTTGAGGATTGGGTAAAGAAATATCTCCATAACATAACGATATTGAAAATATTGATGACAATAAAACAATAACTAATTTGCGCATCATGCAAGGCACAGTCCACCTCTAGCTAACTTGTAATGATTGCGATATCTTATTGCTAATAATGTTAATGATCAACAACAAATAATAATAATTATCATTTGACAATCAAAAAATAGTTATAATTTATTTTTAATAAGATAACTTCATATTTCAGTGGGAATTTTTATTTGATTTGATTTTCAATGTTTTACTTATACCTATCAATACTTAAATTGGTTATATTTTAACCTTAATTTGCGATTTGCTCCGACGCCAATATGGC
>CALYPO010000040.1 GCA_945276085.1 uncultured Gilliamella sp. | reverse complement strand
AGCATCATCAAATTTAAGGTTTACTAATGCTTGGCAACGTTCGTTATCATTGGCGATTGCAAAATTAAAAGTACCAAAACAGCTTAATATCGTCAAAAATAATAGACAATGTTTCATTCTTACCTATCTCCTTGTGAATTTAATCATTTTTTTAAGTTTACAGATTATTAGTATTTTTATAAACGATAATATCAGTTTTACAACGTTATAGTTAGGCTGAAATTTTGGTTAAGTTTATTGCTGTATTTTAAATTTATTTTATAGTTTTGATAATTAAATCATAATTTTTATGTATGCTTAATGATAAAAACAGCCTCGTGTTGAGGCTAATTTATTATTTAATTGATTAATTTGATTTATAAAAAATACTCTATATTCTTTGGCTCAAACCTTAATATTATCTATAATAGCGGCATTTTTATTACCGGTTGCTTGATCAAAGGCTACGGCATAATATTCATGATTAGGTCTTATTCTTAAACTCACTTGACCATTTTCATCTGTGGTATAAGTCATCATGACTTCTCCCGTTTTTCTTAAACAAAGCTGAATTTCGCAATGCGATAAAAGGTTACCCTCTTCATCTTTTACCTGTGCGACAACATCTTTACGATTAACTAGCCAATTAATAATATCATTGACCATCTGTATTGCTTCTTCTGTTAATGGTCGACTAAAAGGAAAACCAATAAAAGCACAATCGCTACCAAAAACCTCACCATTGACATTTAAACTGCCTTGGCGGAATATGGCGGTATTAATATAATAAGTACCATTATACATTTGATTGACTGATAAAATTTCAATTCCAAACTCTTTTTTTAAATCTTCTATTATCATAAATATTTCACCGCTTGAGCTATGTGCGATTGTTTCGTGTTTTCGATCACTTGTTAATACGTCACTAACATTGATTATCCTATTTAAATTTCCACTTGAAAAATACATAGGGTTTTTTGCCATTCCCAGTGACATAATACTGCCCGTACTATTTCTGGTTCCACCCGCTATAACTGGAATACCCTTTTTAGAGCAGTTTTTAATGCAAAATGATGTGGTATATTCTGTTCCATTTCGATAATCCATAATTAAATCGAATGTCGATAAATACTGTTCATTGTAATCTGTCGAGCTTGCTATACAAAAAGTAATGTCATGATATGGATTTAGTGCATCTATCATTGATTGCACTCTTATAAGTTCTTCACTGCATATAACAATTTTGGCCATGTTGACCTCCTTAATAACGTAATTATGAAATTTAATGCATTGAAAAAAACAATTAACCATTCATTGAAAATCTATTATTAGCATGTACAAGTGATTTTTAGTTCCAAACGTCGTTTTAATATCGTGATAAAATGAATGGTTAAATTGAGATGATATAATTGGTTAGAATTTCGGTTTTAAGTATTATTTAAAATTATTTAATAGGTTAATTTTATGGGACTTATATTGATATGTTATTATTATGATTAATCAAACTTTGATATTATCTATAATTACTGCATTTTTCTTACCATTATCTTTATCAAATGCAATGACATAGTAGCTTTGTCCAGAAAATACTTCAGCAGAAAATAAACCGTCTTCATTACTTGTTATTTCCGAAACTAATTCTCCTGTTTTCTGATCATATATTTTTACCTCTCTTGAGATTGGTTGATCTGTTTCATCCACCACTTTCCCCGATAGGGTTGTATAATTTTGAAAACAAAAATTAATAGCATTATCGAGCATTTTTATCGCATTTCTTGTTAAAAATTCACGATCTAAGAATGACATAAAAACACAATTTGCGCCAAAAGTTCCCCCATATGTATCGACCGTTCCTTTTTTAAATTGTGCACAAATGATAAAATCATCACGGTCATGATACATGGCACACAGTGCTTCACCCCCAGGTGCCATTGAAGAAATAGGAAAGGACGAACACCATGTTGGTTTCAAATAAGGGGCAAAACCCAATTTAGGGATCTTTTGTGTTATTAAAGATATTTTCAATGGTCTTAAGTAATTCCAATCATTAACTTGATGTTCATTTTGATCAAACATACCTAAATCTTTAGCTAAAGAAACTGTCGATGACGTCCCTTGCGCTACAATTGCAGGAATACCATTATCCACGCATTGTTTAATTACCTCTTTACGCGAATATTGGGTTGTTGATACGATTAAATCGTAGGTCATCAATTGATTATAAGTGATACTGTTATCTATCAGATAATCAACTTGGTGACCTAACCCATCAAATACATTCTTGATGTCTTTTCGATAGGTGCTAGTAGATATAATTGCTATTTTTGCCATAATTTTTCCTATTTAATTTTGACTAGTAGATTATTTTTATCAATTGCTGATTGTTCTTCATGAATTTTAAAAATTAAGTCATTATAAAGTTCAATCGAATGAGAAAATGGTGTAAAACAATAAATATTATCGACAATACTTGATATTTGAATATCTAGCGTTCCCTGAAGATATTCAGAAACATCCAATTCAAATGTAGTAACATCAATAATTTGATCTACAATTATTCTTTTATTGAGTTTGATGGTCAGATGATATTTAACACCACTTTCTGGTGTAATATCGCTTTCATACCATCCAATAAGTTCTCCTGATGTTTGTTGAAGTCGATTTCTCGATGACCATTTGATGTAGAGTTGGTCGGTACTGAGTTTATCGGGAAAATAAAAATTATTTATCGTAACATTTGCAGGAGGATAAGGTTTTGCAGCTCGACCTTGAATATTAATCATTGCACCTGTCGCTAATGAAGGATCTAATGAATCAGTAGAAGTGTTTGTAATAATTCGGCAATCAACTTTATCACCTTGATAATATTCATCACTTTTTAATGATAATTGTCCCCCACAAAAATAGACTTTACTCCCTTTTTCATGTTTTTCTGGTAATGTGTCAAGACACCCTCTTTTGACGGTCAGCTGATTGTTAGAAAAAGATTGAACATATAAAATTTCGTTTCCAATCAAGATCCAGTTATAGTCTTGTTCTGGTGGATTAAAGTTGAGTGTAATAATTGATGTAACTTGATCAAGTTCATGCTCTATTAATCTCATTTCACAATCTATGATATTTTCTGGATTCTCAAAAGTATTCGAAAGAGAGGTAACTAATTCACTATGAAAAGTCCCCTCTGGTGGCGATGCAATTGTTGCAGCTATTTGACCGATCGACTTATCATCTTGAATCATAAAATCAACTTCTCTTTGCCCGTAATTATAAACCAGTTCATAATAGGGACATTCCATAATAGCGTAATGTTCAGCTGGTTTAGCTAAATTTATATCGGTTGTGGGTATAATGACGGGTTGATTACTTACCACTGTCGATGATGGCAATGAAAACACATCTCTCATGCATTCAACGGTAACTTGATTACTTTTCTGAGTACCGTAATCAAGTGAAGTTACACGCATTACGGCTTTATTTAGCCCTAGCTGTGGCATATCCAATACAAAAACATCACCACGATTAAGCATTCTTCCGTCTAAATTAAGGGTTAATGAAACAGAAGCTAAATCTGAAGATAATGCGGCTAAATCACGAAGTGCTAGTCTAGAAGCTAATGAACGATTGTAAACCATATCATAAGTAACAGTCGTATTATTTTCACGTCCAGCCATCAAAATTAAAGCATCATCCCGAACAGTCACCGAACCTTGTTTATAGTCATTTGTTCTGTCTATAAAATTGACGGTAACCGAGTTAATCATCTCAGTGATGATATTTTTTTTAATATCGGAAATTTTGACTATATTCGTTTTATCAAAAAGAGGTAATTTTTCAATATGGTAGTCATTTCGAATTACTTTTATTTCAAATTGATTTGTTTTAGCATTTTGATATAAAACACAGTTTGCAGTATTTTCAATATTTTTCTTCAAATCTTCAAACTTACTTTGATCATTCCATATATAAGAAAGACCAAGTTTTTCTCGATAAAAGAGATCAGCAGCTTGTCTAAATGAATCTTCGTTAATGCTGTTCTTGATTAGGCTCGAATTAAAACCATTTTGCTGATTAAGTACTAATTCTCTTAGTATGTGAGCGGGATTCATATCTGCATTGAGATTATTGATTGCATTCATGATGGTATCATAAATAATGTTCGAATCGGTTCCCTTTATTACTGGTATCCCATCTTCTGGCGTATTATCAATTTTTGAACTTAATGATTTATTGGTATTATCAACATTGATACAAAATATATTGACATCATGTTCATCTTGTTCATTAAATTGACCTTTTTTATCAATCATATTATGAATTTCTTCATTTTTGATATGGTCAGCGTTTTCTAGTTCACCATCACTAACAAAAATACAACATCGATTCATTGTTTGATTGAATGTGTCTTTAAAGAAATTTATAGAATGAGATAACACATTTTCAAGATTTTCTCCGCCAACAATTTTTAAATTATCAATAAAAGATAAAAGACCTACAATATCGTTTTGAGAAACTTTTCTAACTAGTTTTGTTTGTGGATTTCCGCCTTGATAAGTGGTTATCAGAATATCTAATCTTAATGTCATCAAATCGATTGAAGTTGAAAGATTTTGTATAGCACGTTTCATCGCTGATTTAAGTGCTTGGATTCGCCCTCCACTCATACTCATTGAAGTATCCAATATAAAATGGATAGCTGTATTTGCACTTCCATTTTCAGTTTTTATCTCTGCTTTACTGTCATACCATTGTCGTGTTTTTTTGGAGTCTTGATAATGTATACGCTGAACAACTGCCGAAATATCTTTCATATAAGGGTTATTTCCCCAATAAAATTGTCGGAATACAAGACCCGCGACATGACGATAAGCCGGTACAATAGCTGATAATTTACTTGCCAAATAACTATTTCGATTATGTTGATGATGACCTGAATACACATCAACTGTACCTGATACACCACCTTCCCTTTTGTCACCACCGAATAATCCTTGTTTATTTATGGCTATTTGTCCGTCTTGCACAGCGCCTCGCCATGCTGTCCTGTCTGCTACGCTAATATTAGTCAATTTATCGATAGTGCCTTGACATAAAACCATACTGACTCCAGCGTAATATTTATAACCTACAGTTTGCTTTTTCTTACTTCCGCCCATGTTCTACGCTCCGCATGTTCTATAACTTGATTTGCCATTGCATCATTGGTTGATTTTAAAATTTCAGCATCTATTCCTTCTTTCAAAAATTGGTTCCAATCGAGTCCATGACGTTTAAAAAACTCCCGTCCACCACGACTACATTGTTTTACTGCAATCATATCGTCTCTGGTTACAATTATTTTCATTATTTTTTGCCACCTTTTTTTCTAATAGCTGACGTTTTTTTATCTCCAATCCAGGTATAAATTGGATTGGTTATCTTAACGGTACCAAATACAATGGGTATTCCCGTTCCTTCTGTTGAAGTTCCCGTTTTAAATTCATCAGCTTCTATTTTTTGTTGATTTGCTTTGCCCTTTGAAGACACCATCCCAACGACCATTCCAACAACAACAGCAACTAATGCAGAAATTAAAAAAAACATATTTCGCTCCTAAACAATTGAATTACCGTTATTTAACGGTTCTAAAGGTAAATAAGGAAATCCACCATAATTGATGGTGTTATTGAATGAATGACAAGAATTTAGGGTTCTTAAACAACCTTTGTACAGCGTAATTTGTAATATCCCTTTATTTAAATTGTCCAACAATTGCTGATTTTTTCTGATTAGGACTATTGATGATTGATTATGTTCTTTAATAAACGTCTGTTCGCCTTCAGGCGTCCTTAAAATACCTGCCGTGAAATAACCATTTTCAATTTCACGTTCAAATTCAACCGTGACGATATCATTTTCATAAGCTAACACAGTGCCTTTTACCTTAAAATCCTCTCTATTTAGACCACAATGTTCGCCATAAAGAGAATAACGACAATTACGCTGAATTTTTTCATTTACACCAGTTTGCCCTGAGCGTGTAATCAATAATTCAAATGTCATCACCATCTCTTTTTCTGATGTTGATGTCTGAGTTAAACGCCCACTCCATGACATCGTAGTCATATTTTTTTTATCGAGAATATAGATATCAACAAGTAAATGCTTCGTGATATCCGGGTTTATCCATGATTTCACGACTTCATTAGTAATTGGCATGGTTATATCAATTTTATTTTTGGAAATAGCGGCATCCCGTTTTATCGCTGTGCGATTGATGGACTCTTTTTTATATGTCTGATTATCAATATTTAGTTCACGCATACCATTGGTATAACGATATGTATTGATTCCATCATTAAAAACATATAATTCAGCTTGTTTAAAAATATTGATCATCGAAAACCTCGATTATTGGAATGTTAGATTGAGCTTGTAAATAGGTATCGTATTCAATTTGTATATCATCGGTGTCAAAACGACATAACATTAAGTGACTAATTTTTGTTATAGGCTTAGTGATAACTTGATCAATCGTTAATTGAATACTTTTACCCGTATTTTTAATATTGATAATTTTCACATACGAAACACTATCTGGATGAAATAATGCTAAATATTTGAATGATGGGTTAAATGATTGATTTTCTATATAAATCTTATCGCCTAATATATGTGTTTTAACAAGATTTTCATCGTTATCACATAACCAAAATGCGTTAAGTTTTCCTTCGATTCGATAAATAAATTTTTTAAAAGCCTGGATTTCTTTCAGTCCATCAAGGTAAAAAGTCAAAGATCGAGACAGCTTTGAATATTGCCAATTCTCAATTCGGGTAATTTTACCTAGATCATAATCAACAATTTCAATATCTTTTTGAATTGTTGATTCATTAACTCCATAACAATTATGCAATACTTCTAATCCAAGATACTTGATACCATAATTAGCGCCGCTGCTAAAATTCAATTCATGACTTAGTTCAACACTAATATCTATTTGACTTTCATACCCTGAAGTCGTGTATTTAGTATTAGTAAGATAACATGGCATTAATGGAAGAATATACGCTGCTTTATAATGATAATTTATCGGTTTTATATTGACCTGCTTTTCAACAGGAACTCTTTTTTTTAGTTCAAACACTAATTTGGTTTTTTTGGGTTCTATGAAAACAAATTCTAATGGCTTTTGTTTTGGTAATTGTAGCCATTCATTTACTTCACTATGTTCAGCATTCTGATAAATCAAAAACTTATCACCCACTTTTTGATTTAAGATATTAGGTATAGTTTTCTGACCTAATTCTAGTTCACCAAGATATATTCCTGACAACCAATCTGGTATCAACCATATCTCAGTAAAATTATTTCTGAGTGAATTTAAATAATAGTTACGATTATGAATATGAGTTAAAAATGAGTATTCATAAGAAACTCGTGGTAAAGCACGTAAACCTATTCTGTGCTCTCTACCGTTTTTTGTTTCGATGATATCAGTTAGCCAGGAAAATGTTTCTTTAGCCCCTTTTATGGGTTGTTCTGTAATGATATTTGACATGTTGGCCTTCTTTAAAATAAGAATTAAGCAATTTTTGATATGTTGACAATGGTGAAAGGCTAGCTAAATGCGCTTTTGTTAATTTGTTCTTGAATGTTTATAAAGAAAAAGCGCCAATTGAGGCGCTTAATTTTATTAGTTACTCAAGTTTTAAATCCACTTTGATCTTATAACTATATCATTTGGGATTTTCAATTTTGATGCAATTTGGTCTTACTTAGACATTTTAATTAACAAGCTTTCACTATTGTTGCTAGTTCATCACCATTTTCTCGATTTATTTGCATTATTCGCTTGACACCTTCTTGAGTAGATAACCATTGCTGTGCACTGTCATTGTCATTGACTAAAGCAATATTAATGATTGGGGCAATAGTTTGTAAGCTACTTTCAGCTTTTTCAGATGTTGAACTTTGATTTGTAATTTGAGGAACTTGTATGCTACTCATATCTCCACGTTGTAAGGCTTCAAGGTTATTAACCCCTATTCGTTGCGTTGCTGACGCATTCATCACAAATTCTTGACCATGTACTAGACCTGCTACCTGAGTTCGTGCCAGGTTCCCCGTATAACCACCTTTCATAAAGCCTGTTGATTGAGATCGAATGGCTGCGACATTCGCCATACCGGAAGTAATAGCCGCCGCCGCAGCTGCTGCACCCAGAGCCGGGCCTATATAAGGAATACCTGCCATAGATGCATAGGCAGCATTAGCAGATTGATAAGTATTTACAATGGCCTGTGCAATCGCTGCTGCTTTACCAACTTTAGCCATCGTAGCATTATTTGAACTTTGTAATTTTGCCACATTGCCAAAAAATTTATCTGCCTGACTTAAAATAACATCATTTTGTTTGGCCCAAACTTGTGCTCTTAATGATGCGGCAACCGACTGATCAAGATTGAATTTTTCTGTAAGAACATTTATTTGATCATACATCGATTGATATTGTTCAATCTGCAAACTTAATAAGCTCCAAGAGTTTTCGAACATTCCTGTAAATGGACTTCGACTATCTGTGTTCAACACGTTGATTATTTCATTATCATCTAATTCGGACAGACTTAAAGCATTAACCAAATCACCAAAATCTTGTTGCTTTTGTTTTTTTGAATTGTTCTCTAAGCCGTCTTTAATCGCAAGTATTCTCAAATATTCCTGATTCAATTCGATTGTTTTTCTTAATTCAGCATTTTGCTGTTGATTTAATATTAAACCTTTATTCATCAAATCTAGAGTGATACGATTAAATTCATTTTCTATAGCCCTTTCTTGAGAAGAGAGTTTCATCAGTTCCCATGTTCGCTCTAACTCTTTATTATAATTACCAAGTGGATCTATTGATTCATCATATTGCTGATTCAATAATGTCATATAGTCACTGTACTCATTTTGACTAATTGCTGCTTTTTGATAGATGCCTGCCAATTCTGATTGTTTTTTGTTGAATTCTGTTAGTTTATCATTTATTGGATTTAACGAACTTAGTAAAAGTTGTTCATCTGGAGTTATTAATGTGTTATCTGTATTTTTAGCTGTTGATTGATGTTGTGCTATCCCTGTATTTTTTGTTTTTGTCGTCAATGTATTGAAATTTTCATTTGGATTCTTCAATATTTTTGTACGATTTATTACAACCTCAAAGCTTTTTAATATTTCGTTACTTAAGTTTTTAATACTATCTTCAGCTTTCTTAAACGGATCTGTATTCCAACTATTTTTTAACAATGTTTTTAATTTGTTTAAATTTATTCTTGCTGAAACTGAAGCACTATCGATACCTTTTAGCTTTGTTTTGATTGAGGAAGGAATATTCTCTGAAAACTGTAATGTTTCAATTGCCATATAAACCCCTTTTTTGCCTGAATATAATCAAATTGAGGTACAATATTTATTAACTAATAAGTCTGTCTCTCATGTTGATATATTTTTAAAGCGCTGATTTAAATTATTTATAGGTAAACTTTTTACAAAATAGTAGTAGTTATACAAGTTCATTTTAGCCTTATATAACCACTCTATTTTCAATAAAAAATTTAATGAACTAAGCTTAATAAAGATGAATAATCATCTACTTTTAAAAAATGTTACTTAGTTTTTTGATTTAAAAGCCCGATTAACATATTTTAAATTTACCTTATCCATTTCACGTATTAGATAAACAAAATCATTCGTATCTTCATTATCTAATTGATAAAACCGAGCGTATTCAATGATTGCTAACCATGAAATAGGTGTTGGGCCCATTGAATGTGAACGTGTCGTATCTAAATCGAGAAAAGCTTGATAGTAAAATTCAAGATGTTCGTCAAGTTCGGGTTTATTTTTGATTTTATCTGGAAGTGCTTGTCCCATTTGTTGAGACATTCTGATGATATCTTCGTCCTTTCCATTCATATCAAGTTGATATTCAAGGACTTCAATTAGTTTTTTATATCTTTTTCCAGCTCAACCGTTTTAAATAAATCAATATCACTTGCTTGTGCAATTAAATCATTAAATAAATCAGGCAATTGAGTTAAAAGTTTGATGGCATTTTCAGAAGTGAAAGGTATAATTTTATTGTCACGTCCTTGTATGTTTTCCCAGCCTCTTAGTACACCACCAACAAAAGCTTGCATCGAAATTTCAATGACTTTATCTTCTGGCAAAGAATCTAACTGTATTTGTCTTTTGTATTGTTTAGTTAGTTTTTTGATTAACATCGAGTATTTAGAATTTACGCCTCCCATTCGGGCTAAATAGAACGTTGGAATTGTTCCATCTTTATTGGCTCCATAAGTCACTGGAACCCCATCTTTTTCTTTATTTCTATCTGTTTCAAATTGTTCAAATAAACTCATTTTCTTCTCCTAAAAAGCACAATTATGATTAATATAATTAAACGTTAACATATGGCATTGCTGAATCAGGAAGGTATTCAAATGTTTGATACATCATTGTGTAACCATGTTTGTTTTCCGCCCCTGTTTTCTCAAGTGGTATCGTAATTTTCTGATCTTTTTCTATATTAGGCATACCACCACTTAACGCTAATAAAGGAATGTCAAAAATGACACCTGAATTTTCCGCAGCTAAAATTGTCGAAAAGCCAACATCTGCGTTGTTTCGAATCGCTTCTATCGCATCAACCGAAGAAAAGTAAGCGGTAATTGATCCAGTTACACTAAAATTACCAACTGATACATCAAAGCTTCCTAAAATTCCAAGTCCTTTAACTCCTGTAACACCATTAGAAATAGCTAAACTGGAATCAGTAACATAAGCAAATAAAGCACTTGGTGTTGAACTTTTGGTATCATTGATACTTAATTTTTGTCGATAAATATTAGAAGTTGCGTTAAAAGGTGATGATTTATCACATTCTAAACGTTCACCTATAATTCGATCCTTCCCTTTTTTCGTGAAAGAATTACATCCAACATAATTCAAATCTGCAGTAACATATTGTGCTGAACCCATATTAATGGTTAATTCATTTGCAACTGCCCCATTAACGTATTGGGCTTGAATTTCGTTATTAACTGAACCGAGTGTTCGTTCAAAACAATAGGTTTTTTTAACAATTTTATTTTGTTCTTTTTCATTTTTAATTACCGTTCCAAAATAGATTTCTAATTTAATATTAGCACCGGTATCATTTTCAGGCACAAAGTCGGTATCATCAAAAGTTATTGTTTTCGCAGTAATTTCGGTTATTCTTGCCCAACCTCTATTTTTTGGAAAATAAGAGTCCGATGCATCACCACCAACCCAAATCCATTCACCTTCAATTAATCCGAGCTTAGTTAAATCAGTCGAAGTAGAAACTAATTTAGGTAATGTTCCTTTTTTAACTTCCATTGAACAACTACCAGAGCTGAATTTAAAACCTACCGCAGAAATTTTTGCGCTAGCTGGCGGATTCAATTCTTCTATTTGTGGTGTACTTGAGTTAGTTGAAATATTGTTATCAGAGCAAGAAGATACAATTTTTAAACCATTGTTTGCAAAATTGCTAAACCCTGAAGCATGAATAATCGTGCCTGTCAGTAATTTTTGCGGTAATTTATGACTATCTGGAAAATTATAACCTTTTGATACACTCTTAATAGGTAATGTTTTACCGCTAAGTGATTGAGTTGTAAATTTTTCTCTTGCTTCTGCAAACATGAAGCCTCGCATTAGCCATGGAAAAATATTTTTAGTCATATCAAGGCTAAAACCTGCTGAAGCATCAATATCAACAATTTTACCCTTTTGATTTTGTCGTGAAGGATTGATCGTTTCTCGCTGTAGTAAGGTTGTAGAACCGCCGAAATCACTATAGCTATTTACTTCGATACCATGCCAAACAGGATTGCTAGGAAGTATTTTTAAATCATCTTCTTCTGCGATGTATAAACTTGTAACATTACTGTCAATTGTTTTTGTTGTATTCATATTATTTCCTAATTAATTAAATGTTTTAGTTGTATTTGCAAAATAACAATTGAAAATATTGCTATTTTGCGGTGGTTGATTATCAGAATTTCTAAATAAATCGTTAGAATTGAGGCTATCAATTCATCTAATATACTGATGAGATTTCTGATTTAATTTTTTGAGATTGTATTATTAGAAAGTTGTTGAGAGTTTGAATAAACTCACGATGGAGATGATGTTTAAGGTTTAAATCTAAAAATTGAAAACGTTACTTATGTTAACTTAAAAAGTTGTAAGAAAAGATATAACATCTTTTTTATACTGATGACTCTGTTAGTAAGATAAAATTAATTATTTGTTTACGTTTTTTGAAAACCTCCTTTTTAAATAATTTGGCATTGATCATATAAAAAATAAATCTGAAATATTTTATAAACTATCAATTTCATTTCTATCAACTAAAAAACGGGAAATTATTATTTTAGTAACCCATTAATGTTTTCGAGAAATAAAAAAGCCCCACTATTTATAGCGGGGCTTTAAATAAAATTATCTTAGTTTAGGTTAATTATACACCAAAAATGTACGGTGTCAATTAATCAAGCTAAATTATCGGTTTTA
>CALYPO010000039.1 GCA_945276085.1 uncultured Gilliamella sp. | reverse complement strand
AGCGCAGTATGTGCGAATTGTCAGTTTAAGCCGAAAGTTAACTGTGTAACTTAATAAGTTGTAGTGAGCCTGGGCACCACTTTTATAAATTGGTTATAGCATCGTTAATATTGGGCTATAGAGCTTGATATTTAAATGTCTGGATTTTATTTTCTATCTTGTGTAATTATTAAGAATGTTATTTATCGGCTAACTGTTGCAAGCTTGATTGGTTACTCGGTAAGGTTAATCAATAATAAATGGGTCATCCATTCAAGTTCATATGGTTGCCGGCAACAATTTTCTGTCGAATTAGAGTTTTTTCAAGCAAATTGCTGGAGTATCACTTGAATCAGTTACAGTGAAATTTCAATTATCAATTGTTTGTTAAGATAAACGGTAGGATGACGTTCAAACAAAATTAACTGAGTTATTCTTTCGATTGAATTTTAATAATTGATAATATTGGTTCATTATCATAGTGTATCAAAATAAATAAAGTTTCTTTTATTATGGTTGAGTGCTGTATTGAATTAGCGTGGTTCAAGAGTGGCAAAAGTAGGGCATATCTCGTTAAATAAATGGTTTGTTTGGACATCTAAAGTTGAAGTGAAATTAAACAATACATAAATTAACTTATAAAGCGAACTGTATTGTCTTATCTTTAATTTAAAAAGCTAAATAAAGGATTGTGAAATAGGCTCAAATCAATTAAGTGTTTAGATTGTGTAATAAAGAGGGAATAAAATCTGTTAATAAAAAATAAGTTTTCGATTTGTTAGAATATAAAGATATTGATATTTTGATAGTTATTTTTATCATTAGATGTATTCCACATGCATAATTTATATAGCATGTGGAATACGTATAAACTATAACGTATTATTTATATAAGTTTACATATACAGTTTGTGAAGTGCCTTTTGTATTTGCAGACACTTCTTTCACATAATAGAAATGTGCACCATTAGCAATTGCTTGTTTTTGAGCAGCAGCACTGATTTCAGCTGTATTGTTGAATGAACCATGGAAACTAATAGTGTCATATGGTTTCATTTTTTTGAATGCATCGCTGCTGATTTCGTAAGCGTCTTCACCTTCAATTGCTTTAGTCACGATGAAATCTCTTGCTACAGCATCTTTTTTGTATAATGCAACATCAATATCTTGTGCTTGATTTTTTACATCAGCAGGTGCAATTGAATACACATAGAAAGCATATGCATTTTTTTCTGCTGCTAATTTACTTGCTGCATTCATAATATCTGAAGTGTTGTTGTAATTACCTTTAAATTTAATCACTTCAAATGGTAAGTAGTAAAGTGCTTTCGCACGAGGATAAACAACAACACCATTTTGAGTCACTTCTTCTTTTTTAACTGCAACAGGTTCTTTTGATTGATAAATATCAGCATAAACGATTGCTTGATCAGCTGAATCACTAGTTGTTGCACTTTCAATTGATTTAATATGATAGTATTTAGCACCTGCTTCATCAGCTGCACGAGAAATATCACTTGCCGCATTATCTGCTTGTAAATATTTACCTGTTACTGAGATTTCTTTAAGTGGGATTAAATTACTGCTTTCTTTAGCTGTTAGTGGTTCTGCTGCATACAAGCTTGCAACTGGTAGTGATAACAATAGTGCTAATGCAACAGATGATTTTTTAAAACGTTTCATGATAATTTCCTTCATTTTTATTTATTGAAATTAGAATTAAATTTAACGCTTTTTTTAATTTGCAAATTCATGACATCACTTATAGAGCAAATGGAATATCACGTACTCTACGGTATAATGCCTTAATCTACTTATTACTAAATGCGTTTAGACATAAAGCTTTTTCACTGAATAATTATAAAATAGCTTTTTTCTTTCCTATATATGTATGAATTTTAAGATAATTCTCAAGATATTTATAGTGGAAAATAAAACTTCATAGCACTTTTTGCTAAAAATGCAACAAATTGCTAACAATAGTTAATTTAAAACGATACAACAACTTTTTGAATTACTTGGTTATTTTTGAAATTTAAACAACTACCTGAATTTGATGAATAAAGTTATTCAATATTTGAGCTGTTAATCCCCAAATAATATAATTATTATATTGGTAAAAGTAAACTAAATGTTCTGATCTTTTCTGCCATTTTTGAGGGCGATTAGGCAATAAATGAAAAGGAAAGTCTTTGCCAAGTTTATGGCCAACTTCGACGGTAGCTTGGCTAGGACTGTTGTTGATAAACCAATTAAGCGGTACGGTAAAAACTTCTTCAACTTCATCAGGATTAAGGATAAAGTTATCTATAGATTTGATTTCACCGACAAAAGGGTAAATAGTCATAGCAAAATTTGCGATAAATTTAGGTAATTGTCCTAAAATAGTTATTTGTGTGGGTAAAATACCTAATTCTTCGCAAGTTTCACGTTTGGCTGTATATTCTGGATTACTATCGTCTACCTCTACTCGCCCACCTGGAAAGCAAATATCACCAGGTTGCCATTTCAATGTTTTCGAGCGGACTTGAAACAGTAAATGCAATTGATTATTGACCTTAACAAGCGGTATTAAAACTGCTGCTTTTTGATTCATTTCGTTTGCTATCTTATCTGTTTTCAATAAGTTAGCTATCTGTTCTGTTGTGATCATAATATTTATTTAGTTTTGTTTTTAAATTTACGCTGTATTTACGTTATAATATGAACATGGTAGATTGAAGTTGTTTGTTAGTAGTACACGTGGTTCACCTTGATAATGTCATGCAATATTATATTAACAACATAAAAAAAGAACTTAAAGATCTTGCTTTACTAAAACATAAAAGAGCACTCGATGGTATGTCCTTAGAGTTCCAACGTGTTTTTACATTGTTGCCTGCGCTTTTTCATTTTCATCATCCGGCTTTGCCTGGCTATTTAAACGAAGATACCCCGATGGGCATTGCTTGTTATCAAGCTTCTGATGAAGTTTTTGCTCAGTTAAAAAATGAATTTAATTTTAATCTTCCACAAGCATTTAATAAGGCAGATATTTCCGCATTATATTCAATGGGCAGTACTTGCTCTATCGGCCAGTCAGTAACGTCAGATCTTGATATTTGGATTTGTATTGAAAATAATTTATCGGCAGTTAGAAAATCGTCATTACAAAAAAAATGCCGATTGATTGAACAATGGGCAAAAGAGCTTGGAATAAAATTAACATTATTTGTTGTTGATGTAGATCGTTTTATTAATCAACATCATGAATGTTTAATGGGCGAAAACTGTGGTTCTGCTCAACATATTTTATTATTGGAAGAGTTTTATCGATCAGCTAATTTACTTGCAGGCAAACTATTATTGTGGTTTGCTGTGCCCGCAAATTTAACCGTGAATAATACAACCTATCCTAGCTATGAAAAATGTATTGAAGCGTTAGTTGAACAAAAAATAATTGAACGTGATCAATGGATCGATTTTGGACCTTTAACTGGGCTATCGGCAGAAGAATATTTTGGCGCCAGCCTGTGGCAACTTTATAAAAGTATTGATTCACCTTTCAAAGCGGTATTAAAGACATTATTACTTGAAGCCTATTCGTGGATATATCCAGAAAACAAACCTATTGCTTATCAAATGCGCGATTTGATACAAACATTTAAAAGCGATGAAGGGTGTTATCTTGATTCTTACTATATGCTATTGCAACGAATCAGTAACTATCTAATTGAAATTAAAGATTTCTCGAGATTAAAATTAGTAAGAACGTGTTTTTACCTAAAAGTTAATGAAAAATTATCTATTGCAAATTCTACGCTATCGTGGCGTCGTAAAGTACTTGAAGATTTGGTAAAGCAATGGAAATGGGATAAATCATGTTTTGCTAAACTCGATACCAGCGATACTTGGAAAATAGAACAAGTTCGTGAAATACATGAAGTTTTACTGCAAACTATGATGACGGGGTATCGTAACTTACTTAATTTTGGTCGCCGTAATAATTTGGATTCTTTAATTAGTCCCCAAGACTTAGCAATATTAACACGTAAATTGTATGCTTCATTTGAAGTATTACCGGGTAAAATAACCACATTAAAGCTTAATATTTCTCATAATTTACAAGAAGAGGCGTTAACCTTTATTCATGTTAAAGAAGATAGAATAAATCGAGCTGGTTGGTATGTTTATAAACAAAAACCAATATTGGATCAAATTATTGGTCACCAATATTTAGAATATAGTAAGTATTTAGTTAAGCTGGTAAGTTGGTGTTACTTTAATCGTTTAATCTCGGACTCTACTGAATTTTATTATCACGATGGCGAGGATCGGGATAAAGCAAAAATAACCAAATTTATTGATGACCTAAAAGAATATTTTCCTATTGATGTGCCAGCAGCAACCGAAGAGCAATTGTATGGCCCATGTGAAATCCGACATTTAGCGATCATCTTGAATTTAGAAAATGATCCAACTACTCAATGTGAATTAGACCATGAAATTAATACTAATATATTAAATTATGGTAAAAAAGAGTTAAGTTTAGTGGGATCGGTTGATTTGCTTTATCGCAACTCATGGAATGAAATTCGCGTTTTGCACTTTAGTGGTACATTATGTGTCCTTGAAGCCATAAAAGCATTACTAAACCGAATGCATAAAGATGCGGATTTACCCAATTCAATGGAAATTTTTTGTTACAGTAAATATTTTAGTGTTGAAATTAAAAAACAGATTAAAAAATTAATGGATGACTGTGTCGAATTACGTTTGACTACCACTATCAATAATTCGACTCAAGTTAAACCATTAAGAATTGATGGAGCATCTTGGTATTTATTTTTTGAACGTTTAGGTGTTTCATTCCATCAATTTGAAAATGCTATCGACTTTTATGGTGCGGTATCGAATAACAAAGTTCAAGGTAGGCCTTTAAACATTTTAGATGAAACCAATGAACTCCCAAAAGAAATTGACAGTGTAGCTTATCAAGGCATCATACAATTCTTTTTTGAAGATACCCAAACAGGTTTTGATCTGTATATTTTAAATGAACATAATCAGATCGAGATCTATCGCAATTGTAATGGTAATAAAGAAAATATGGTCAAAGCAATCAACGATTTTTATGTTTTGTCTGATGATCGCTTTACTTTTACTACAAGCAGCTCTGTTAATTTTAATCTTCCGCAATTCTATCAAATTACCTACAGTGATAATGGGGATCGTGAGATCTTTTTATTAAATTAATCGATCTCAATTAAAAATTAATGTAAAAAAATTTGAGAAACACATTACGTTTTAGTATAAAAAAGAGTAAAAAAGTAATTTTAATAGGTAAATTTTTAAAATTTCTATTAAAATGTGGGAACTTTTTTTAAATTTAAGAATCTAACTGTTTGTAAGCGCAATTTTGGGCCACATAGCAGTTATTAACATAATGAGGAATGGCCTGTAATGGGGGAGAAAGTAACAGACCAAGTATTAGTTGATCGTGTATTAAACGGAGATAAAAATGCGTTCAATTTGCTTGTACTACGTTATCAAAATAAACTCGCTCATTTGGTTTCTCGCTATGTTTTAGCTTCAGAAATACCTGATGTTGTGCAAGAAACTTTTATTAAGGCTTATCGATCGTTAAGTCTATTTAAAGGTGAAAGTATATTTTATACGTGGT
The DNA here is from genome assembly GCA_945276085.1 of uncultured Gilliamella sp. Taxonomy (GTDB): domain Bacteria; phylum Pseudomonadota; class Gammaproteobacteria; order Enterobacterales; family Orbaceae; genus Gilliamella. The sequence goes on along the minus strand of CALYPO010000039.1, from coordinate 7,202 downwards.
TGTATCGAATAGCAGTTAATACAGCAAAAAATTATTTAATTTCTCAAGGACGACGTCCTCCATCTTCAGATATCGATGCAAGTGAGGCTGAAGGATATGAAGGTGCAGATTCGTTAAGAGATTTGGACAATCCAGAAAGTTTAGTCCTGTCAAAAGAGGTTGAAAAAGTTGTATTTGACGCTATTGAAGCTTTGCCTGATGATTTAAGAACGGCTATTACTTTACGGGAAATAGACGGTTTAAGTTATGAGGAAATTGCTGAAATTATGGATACACCAGTTGGAACAGTGAGATCACGTATTTTTAGAGCGCGTGATATTATTGATGAAAAGATTAAACCATTAATAAATGGTTGAAATGAATTAATAATAAGCAGTGATAAATTTAAGGTATCTATTATGCAAATAGAACAAAAAGAGCAACTTTCATTACTCATGGATGACGAGTTAAACGATGATCACTTCATTGATGCTGTATCAAAAGATGAAAGTTTACAAGCATGTTGGCATCGTTATCACATTGTAAGATCTGCAATGCGTGGTGAATTGCACGATAGTTCATTGACGTTAGATATTTCAAATCAAGTCGCAAAAGCAATCGCTGCTGATAATTTATATTTACCTCTACCAAATCAACCTGATCAAAATAACGTTGATATTCCCAAAGCACAAAATCTTATTTGGCTTCGAATTAAAGATTGCTTAGGTAAAGTAAGTCAGGTTGGACTAGCAGCCTGTGTGACTTTAGCGATTATTGCAGGCGTTCAATATCACCAAGGGCAATCCGATGATTCCAACGGTTCGCCAGTCTTAAATACTGTACCCATTGGGGTAAATGTCGCGCCAGTTGGTGGTATACAACAGCACAATGATCAACAACTAATTGAAAAAAGACAGTATGATAAAATTCGACTGTTGGTCCAAGATTATGAATTGCAAAAAAGGCTCAATGCGTACTAATTTTATATGAATTTTTCATTTTATTTAACTAAGTGCAAAATCAAACAGAGTATAATGATTATTGTTACTCTGTTTTTTATGTTGTTTGCATTATCTGTTTTTGCTGCTGATACCGATAAAGCGGTAAATTTGTTAAATAAAATGAGCAAATCTGTCCAAACAAATAGTTATCAAATCCATTTCCTTTCACAAGATAAAGATCAGTATGTCACTACCTTTGAATATAGCCATTTAGGGGCTTTACAAAAAGAGGAGGTCGAAGCGCAATTGCTTTATCTTGAAGGTCCTGCAAAAGAGATTATTTTACACAATAATATTACCAGTTATTTTCAACCTGATAGTGCATCTTTTTCTATTACCAGCCCTCGTATAACCGAAGCCTTCCCAGATGTCATTTATAATGATTTTACTAAACTTACTGATGTATACGAATTTGTGAAGTTAGGTAAAACTAGAACGGCCAATCGCAGTGTACAGCTAATAAAAATGATAGCTAAAGATAAAGATCGCTATAGCTATATTATTTGGATAGATGACAAGAATTTTTTACCGATACGAATCGATTTACTTGATCAAGATGGTGAGATTATCAATCAATTCAAAGTAGTAGATATCGATGAAGACTTTGATCAGAAAAAAATGAAAGATTATATCGATAGCCGTACTTACCCTATCTTATTATCTATTGAAAAACAGAACAATATGTTAGATGCATGGCGATTAGCTTGGTTACCAAAAGGATTTAAAGAAGTTGCTGCTTATAATGTCAATTTTTACAATTCTGATATTGCAACCAAACTTTTTTCGGATGGCGTATTTTCGTTCACAGTAAATGTTTCTTCTGATTCATCAAATCAATCAAACCAGCTTATCCAACAAGGTGGACGTACAATTTTTTCAACAAATATTGGTAACAAAAATATTATTATTATTGGTAACTTGCCTAAAACTACCATTGAGCGAATTGCTCAAAATATTGTTGAGAAATAGCTGCAAACCTTTCGATAAGACTATGCTTAGTGGCTATTAATGTGTAGAATGTTGCTTTTCTATTTTCCGTGATTATCTAATTGCTCTATTATTTGTCAAAACCATTATTGGATAATCAACAGTATATAACTAAAATATAAACTATAATTTATTGATATGAATAAAAATATCCGCAATTTTTCAATTATTGCTCATATTGATCATGGTAAATCGACACTTTCAGATCGTATTATTCAAATTTGTGGTGGTCTTTCTGATCGCGAAATGGCAGCCCAAGTTCTGGATTCGATGGATCTTGAGCGTGAACGAGGTATCACAATTAAAGCACAAAGCGTGACATTAGATTATCATGCTAAAGATGGTCAAACCTATCAGCTTAATTTTATCGATACGCCTGGACATGTTGATTTTTCGTATGAGGTTTCTCGTTCGCTAGCCGCCTGCGAAGGTGCCTTATTGGTTGTCGATGCTGGTCAAGGGGTAGAAGCACAAACCCTTGCTAACTGTTATACTGCTTTAGACATGAACCTGGAAGTTGTCCCGGTACTGAATAAAATTGATTTGCCAGCAGCAGAACCAGAGCGCGTTGCCGCTGAAATTGAAGACATTGTTGGTATTGATGCAAGTAATGCTGTTCGATGTTCAGCCAAAACCGGAGTAGGTGTTGTTGATGTACTTGAACAATTAGTAAAAGATATTCCTCCTCCTGAAGGTGATTCTAATGCACCATTGCAAGCATTGATTATTGACTCATGGTTTGATAACTATTTAGGTGTCGTGTCGTTAATTCGGATTAAAAATGGCGAACTGCACAAAGGTGATAAAATCAAAGTAATGAGTACTGGCATGACATATAATGTCGATCGCCTTGGTATTTTTACACCAAAACAAGTTGATAAAGATTCGCTAAACTGTGGCGAGGTTGGCTGGGTTGTTTGTGCAATCAAAGATATTTTAGGTGCACCAGTTGGTGATACCTTAACCTCCGCCAGAGCTCCAGCGGATAAACCATTACCCGGGTTTAAAAAAGTAAAACCACAAGTTTATGCTGGTTTATTCCCGACAAGTTCTGACGATTACGAAGCATTTCGTGATGCACTCGGTAAATTAAGCTTAAATGATGCGTCATTATTTTATGAACCAGAAAATTCAGGTGCCTTAGGATTTGGTTTTCGTTGTGGTTTCCTTGGGTTATTACACATGGAAATCATTCAAGAACGATTAGAGCGCGAGTATAACCTTGATTTAATTACAACTGCGCCAACTGTTGTTTATGAAGTTTTAACCACATCAAATGAAATTGTCTATGTTGATAGCCCAGCTAAGCTACCAGCTGTAAATAATATTCAAGAACTTCGTGAACCGATTGCCGAATGTAATATTTTAGTGCCGCAAACTTACTTAGGAAATGTTATTACCTTATGTGTAGAAAAACGTGGTGTACAAACTAATATGGTTTACCATGGTAATCAAGTTGCACTGACTTATGAAATCCCAATGACTGAAGTTGTATTAGATTTCTTTGATAAATTGAAATCAACTTCGCGTGGATATGCATCATTAGATTATAGTTTTAAACGTTTTCAGGTTGCTGATATGGTCAGACTAGATGTACTGATTAATGGTGAGCGAGTTGATGCGTTAGCTCTAATTACACATAAAGATAATGCACCTTATCGTGGGCGTGAATTAGTTGAAAAGATGAAAGATCTTATTCCTCGTCAGCAATTTGATATTGCTATTCAGGCAGCTATAGGTAATCATGTTATTGCTCGATCAACAGTCAAACAGTTACGCAAAAACGTATTAGCCAAATGTTATGGCGGTGATGTAAGCCGTAAGAAGAAACTTTTACAGAAGCAAAAAGAAGGTAAAAAACGCATGAAGCAGGTAGGTAACGTAGAACTACCGCAAGAAGCATTTTTAGCTATTTTGCATGTAGGAAAAGATTAATTAGTTGAAGAGGTAAAAAAATGGCTGGAATATTTGCCATCATATTAACGTTAGCAACATTTATAACTGGAATCTTTTGGTTTTTAGAAAAATTTAAATGGAAACCAGCAAGACAAAGAAAAGTTGAAGAAGTTCGCCAACAATGCAATGGTGAAGTTGATGGCAAAATACTTGCTGAAGTTGGAAAACCAAATGGCTGGATAGAGACGTTATCCTCATTTTTTCCAGTTTTATTTATTGTATTTGTGATTCGTTCATTTTTATTTGAACCTTTCCAAATACCGTCTGGTTCAATGATGCAAACTTTACTGGTCGGCGATTTTATTGCCGTCCAAAAGTACTCCTATGGACTTAGAGATCCCATCACAAATACAGTATTGATTCCAACTGGCCACCCAAAGCGAGGTGATGTAGCGGTATTTAAACATCCAAATGTTCCACAAATGGATTTAATTAAACGTGTTGTGGGGTTGCCTGGTGATAAAATTGTCTATTCAGTCAATGATAAAAAGATATTTATTTACCCTGCTTGTCAAACAAGTGATCTCAATTGTGTTGGACAAAAAGCTCAGCCGTTAGATTTACATTACACTGAACCCAAACCTAGTGATTGGAAAGAAGTGCACAGAGAAATGAAAGCCAACCCGAATTTTTATACGCTAGAACAATATGCAAAGCAAGATATTGTCAATTCACGATCTGTGGTATCGCTTGATATGAAAATACAACAAGAAACGTTGGGCGAGCAACCTCACGATATTTTAACCACTCAAGGTTCACAAGAAGATCCAAATTATTTTTACCATCAAGAAGGTCAACCTATTGCGACATGGGTTGTCCCACAAGGGCACTATTTTATGATGGGGGATAACCGTGATAACAGTGGTGATAGCCGTTACTTTGGTTTTGTACCCGAAGAAAACTTTGTTGGACGAGCAACCGCAATTTGGATTAGTTTTGAAAAACAACCTAATGAATGGCCTACCGGTATAAGATTCAGCCGTATTGGTGGTATACATTAATAACAATGATGATGAAAAAATTTAGTCAAATACAACAATCAATTGGTTACCAATTTAACGATTTATCTTTACTTGAATTAGCACTTACTCATCGTAGTGCTAATAAATTACATAATGAACGTTTAGAGTTTCTTGGTGATTCTATTTTAAGTTTTGTTATTGCCGATGAGCTTTATCACCGATTTATCAAACAAGACGAAGGTGATTTAAGTCAAATGCGAGCAAGCTTAGTCTGTGGTCAAACTTTAGCGGAAATTGGTAAAGACTTTAAGTTAGGTGATCATCTTATTTTAGGACAAGGTGAATTAAAAAGCGGTGGATTTCGTCGTGAATCCATCATTTCTGATGCTGTAGAAGCCATAATTGGTGCAATTTACTTAGATAGTGATATTGAAAATATACGTCAATTAATTTTAGCTTGGTACCAAACTCGCTTAACTGAAATTAAACCCGGCATTAAACAAAAAGATGCTAAAACCCGTTTGCAAGAATATTTACAAGGTATTCATCATGAAAGGCCATGTTATTTAATTCTTGAAGTGACTGGTGACAATCATGAACAAGAGTTTTTAATTCAGTGTAAAATTGAAAACGATGATAATCAATATTTAGGGCGTGGTTTAAGTCGCCGTAAGGCGGAACAATCCGCAGCACAACAAGCTCTCAATCAATTAGGTATAAAATGACAGAAACGATAGCACATTGTGGTTTTGTTGCCATTGTTGGCCGACCAAATGTAGGTAAATCAACCTTATTAAATCAATTACTTGGCCAAAAAGTCTCAATTACTTCGCGTAAAGCTCAAACTACACGCCATCGAATTATTGGTATTGATACACAAGGCAATGATCAAGTTATTTACATTGATACGCCAGGACTACACATTGAAGAAAAACGCGCAATTAATCGCTTAATGAATCGCGCAGCGAGTAGCTCAATAGGTGATGTTGAACTAGTTATTTTTGTCGTTGAAGGTACGCATTGGAACGATGACGATGAGATGGTTGCTAACAAGTTGAAAGGATGTAAATGTCCGGTTTTACTTGTCATTAATAAAATTGACAATGTTGTGGATAAAACGCAACTTTTACCCCATATTCAAGCAATCAGTCAAAAACTTGATTTTCTCGATGTGGTGCCTATTAGTGCTGAAAAAGGGGAAGGTATTGACATTATTAAAAGTATTGTCAAAAAACACCTACCCGAAGGTGAACACCATTTTCCTGAAGACTATATTACCGATCGTTCTCAACGATTTATGGCATCAGAAATTATTCGTGAAAAACTAATGCGATTTTTAGGTGATGAGTTACCTTACTCAGTTACTGTTGAAATTGAACAATTTAAAGTTGATGAACGCAACGGCATGTATCGTATCAATGGCTTGATTTTAGTGGAACGAGATGGTCAAAAGAAAATGGTTATTGGTAATAAGGGCGAAAAAATTAAAAAAATTGGTATTGAAGCGCGCAAAGATATGCAGTCCTTCTTTGATAACAAAGTTCATTTAGAGCTGTGGGTAAAAGTCAAAGCGGGTTGGGCTGATGATGAACGGGCACTGCGAAGTTTAGGTTATAGTGATGATTAATTATCATCACTTCAAATTAAGTAATTAAACTATTTTTGTTGTTTGATTACTTAATTGATTTGACTGATTTTTATATTGTTTGTCCTTTTTCTATTTTATACGCTAAACAAACACTGTTTTTGACTTGTTCTCCATCTAGCCTTTTTAATAAAAGCTCAATTGCAACTTTTCCAATTTCAAAACGGGGTGTGATAACCGTTGCTATTTTTTGTTGATTAGCGCGACCGATTTCTAAACCATGAAAGCCTGCAATAGCAATTTGTTCAGGTACTGCAATATTATATTTTTGGCATTCGAGTAACACGCCAATTGCCATATCATCATTAGTACAAAATATTCCATCAAGGTCGGGATATTGTTCGATAGCTTGGTTAAATAAGCTTTTACCTAAATTAATTGAGGATATTGCATCAGGAATAATCTGCTTTGCCATCAATCCTGATTGTTTCATGGCGCGTTGATAACCATTGTAGCGTTGGCTATCACGGGCACTTGCGATAGAATTAAAGTAGATAATATTTTTTTTGCCTGAAGCTAACATTTGCATTGTCATATCAAAGGCGGCTTGTTCGTTATCAAACCCAACTTGGATATCAAAAAATTGCTGAGTCACATCCATCAATTCAACAACAGGAATATTGGCCGTTTTTAAGTACTGCAAAGTTGTTTTAGTATGGTTTTTTTCCATTA